>CALGNG010000138.1 GCA_937958735.1 uncultured Aquimarina sp.
GCAAATCGTTTAGGGGCTTCGGCTTTAATGCAAGGTTTGGCAGATGGATATTTTGTACTTCCATATACTATAGGGGATTATTTGTCTAAGGATATTAGGACAGGTAAGATTTCTACAGAAACTCCAGAATTTGACCAAGCAGAAAAAGAAGTAAAAGAGCGTCTTACTAAATTATTAAATGCAGGAGGAAAACATTCTGTAGATTACTTCCACAAAAAACTTGGTAAGATTATGTGGGATAAATGTGGAATGTCTCGTAACGAAGCAGGATTAAAAGCTGCAATTGAAGAAATAGCAGCTTTAAGAGCGGATTTCTGGGCTAACGTAAAAGTACCAGGGACAGCAGATAGTTTAAATCCAGAATTAGAAAAAGCAGGACGTGTAGCCGATTTCTTAGAATTAGGAGAATTATTTGCAAAAGATGCTTTAAATAGAAACGAATCTTGTGGAGGGCACTTCCGCGAAGAATCTGTAGAGCAAAGTGGAGAGCAAAAAGGAGAAGCTTTACGTGACGATAAAAACTTTATGTATGCAGCAGCTTGGGAATACAAAGGGGAACCAAAAGATGCAGTATTACATAAAGAAGAATTAGTGTACGATAATATAGAGGTTAAGACAAGAAGTTATAAATAATTAGTTTTTGGTTTTCGGTTTAAAGTTTTCAGATAATACTGTAAAACGAAAAACAGAAAACTACAAACCATAAACTAAAGAAATTATGAAATTATTACTAAAAATATGGCGTCAAAAAAACGCTAGTGATAAAGGGCAAATGGTAGATTACCCTATAGATGGGGTAGAAGAGGATATGTCTTTTTTAGAAATGCTTGATGTTCTTAACGAAGGCTTAATAAATAAAGGTGAAGAGCCTGTGGTTTTTGATCACGATTGTCGCGAAGGTATTTGTGGTATGTGTTCATTACAAATTAATGGAGAGCCACATGGTCCAGATCGTAAGATTACTACATGCCAGTTACACATGCGTATGTTTAACGATGGTGATACTATTACTATAGAGCCATTTAGAGCGAATGCTTTTCCAGTAATAAAAGATTTAATGGTAGATCGTAGTGCTTTTGATCGTATACAACATGCTGGTGGATATATATCTGTAAATACGTCTGGTAATACTATAGATGCGAATGCGATCCCAATTAATAAAGACAATGCAGACGACGCATTTAGTGCGGCAACTTGTATTGGTTGTGGTGCTTGTGTAGCAGCCTGTAAAAATGCTTCGGCAATGTTATTTACTTCGGCAAAAGTGTCACAATATGCTTTATTACCACAAGGGAAAATAGAAGCAGTAGATCGTGTAAAAGCAATGGTAGCACAAATGGATGCAGAAGGTTTTGGTAACTGTACCAATACAGGAGCTTGTGAAATAGAATGTCCTAAAGGGATTTCTTTAGAAAATATAGCACGTATGAATCGCGAATATTTAACAGCAAGTGTTTTAGGATAAAATACCAAGTATATAATATAAAAAAGGTCTTTCGATTTATCGAAAGACCTTTTTTTGTGCTCAAACATTTAAGAAACAAATGTTTGATTTTTTATATACAATACTAAATCAATAAGTTCTAGTAGATTGTACTATTAAATTCTTTTGTGATTATTTAGTTAGTCTATTTTGTCGATAGTTTTCTATTCTATCGCTTATTAAAAATTTTAAAATCATAGAAGTTATTATAGATATAATAATAACGGTTATTCCTTTACTTATAATAACATGGTTTAGTTTGTAAACAAATGTTATTATAAGAGCATGTATAAGATAGATAGGGTAGCTTAAATCTCCAATATAGCGATCTATTTTTGATTTTTTTGAAAGTTCAAAAATAAATGGAATTGATAAGAATAATAAAAAGAAGAAGAACTTATCCTTAAATTCGAAGATTAATCTATCATAAAATAGTATGTATAGGATGGGTAATATGTAAACTGCAAAGTGAAATTTCTTATTTAATTTTTTTATAATCTCAGATTTGTAAATTTTATAAGAAAGAGTACCTATTAAGAAAAAAGGAAGCTCTGTTGGGAAAAACATATAATTCCAAGGGGTATGATTTAATCCTAGGTGAGTTTTTAAATAATAATTTAGACCTATAAGCAATGTCAAAACTAATAAAACAATCAATGTCTTTCTTTTAACAATAAAGGGGGCAATTGAGTAAAAAAGTAATTCTAGAGCTATTGTCCAAGCAGGGTAGATTAAAGCAAAATCGAAACCATTCAAGGCGTTTTGCTCAAATGAGGGTTCAAAGTAAAACATTCCACTTGTTAAATTAATTTCAAATAACAATAAAGTGTCTTGGAATAATATGAAAATATTTGAGAATATTACCATTAATAGACTTATCAGATTCAATGTTTCGTAGTTGTCTATAAATACATTTAAGGCTCCGTAACTATCTCCTTTAGTAAGTATTCCAAAAAAAATAGAACTAATTATAACTAATATAAGGACGACCCAATAGATGGGGTAAAGGCGCATTAGTCTATTTGTTATAAATAGTTTGTACGAATTATTTGCGTCAATATATTTTTCATTTAAGATTAAAGACATATAAAACCCAGAAATAATATAAAAAGATTGAACAGCAATTTTACCGCCTAAAAATTCAAGGTTAAAAAAAGACTCGGTGTGAGATATAACTACTATTATAGCTAGAAAAGTTCTTAGAAGCCCCATTATTTTAATATGATAAACATTTTGTTAAAAGTGTAAATATAAACTTATAATAAAGAGGTGGAGAGTTGTTTTAAAGAAGTTAATTAAAAAAAGATAGTTTAGGAGGGGTTTAAAATCAATAAGTTCTGGAATCAATAATCGCATCTACCTTACGTTCTATAAGTTTTTTGAAAATAAAAACACCTCTTTTAAAGCTATTCTTGTAAGTAACTAATTTTAAGGCTCCTCGGCTGTATTTAAGTAGTTTACCTAATTCTGTTTCAAGCCTGCTTTCGTAATCGTATAAGTCCTTTTCTTTAAAGCTATCTGTTTTTAGGCATTCTTTAATTTTGTTAGCTGCAATAATTCCAGACATCATTCCTGTGCCTACTCCCTCTTTGTAAAAAGCATTGGCCAGTCCAGCAGAATCGCCAACTAACATAAATCTATCTCCAGACACTTTTAGATGTCCAAAATTACAAGGGATACCCCAACCACGCCAATTGCTTAGTCTTTTAGCTTTAGTAAACTTGTGTGCAATTTTAGGGTGCGTTTTTATAATGTGTTCTATTTCTGTTTTTAAACTTATTTTGTGTTGTTGTATAGCAGTGGATTGTCCTCCTAAACTCACGTTAGCTTCGCCGTTAGGTAAGGGGAAAATATAAAAGAATAGAGGGATGCCTTTATATAGAATTCTAATTTCAGCCTCGTTATCTTTGGGTAGATGCTTTAGATTTTTAAAATAAGCACTTATAAAAATAGAAGTACGGGTTTTGTCTATGCTATTGCCTGCTAATTTTTTAGAAACAATAGATTGGAGGCCATCGGCTCCAATTATCACTTTAGAATGTACTTCTTTCCCGTTCTTCAGTTTTACAATAATTCCATTGTTTTGAGGGGTAAAACTAAGAGCAGGATTGCCTAAGTCTATAGTAGCAAAAGAAGAAGGTAGTTGGTCAACCAAAAACTGATCAAAATCGATACGCTTACCATAAAAAATAGGAGCATGTAAGGCATTCTCTTTTTTATGGATTTTAATACCTATTGTGTCGCTAACATGTAATTCCCCTTTCCAAGTATGTATAAACTTAGGATGATTAATAAACGCTTTTAATAACTTAGGGTCAATTAATTTTAATACCTTAAAAACATATAAAATTAGACCATCCCCACAAGTCTTATCTCTCGGGAAATTGGCCTTGTCAACAATGTAATGACTAATGCCTAGTTTGGAAAGCATCAAGGAAGTACTAGCCCCTGCTGGACCAGCGCCAATAATACATACGTCGGTAGAAATCATTAGAATAGTTTAGTAAAGCTAATTTACAATTAAACTTTAAACCTAGCCACAATATAACAGGGAAGAGTAACGGTGTAAGCATTAGTAGTAATTACAGACTAATAATCAATTCGATTACATGGAAACTATTTATAAAATAGAATTATGACAGGTAAATTAAAATATTATTGTGCTATACTATATTCTTTAACATGCATGTTAACTTTTGCGCAAGGTAAAACAAGTTTAGAAAATCAAAGTGAAGAATTAGGGAAAGTACATTGGTATAGAGATTACGAAAAAGCATTAACGGTAGCTCAAGAACAAAATAAAGAAGTATTAATTCTCTTTCAGGAAGTGCCAGGATGTAGTACCTGTCGTAATTATGGACACAATGTATTAAGCCATCCATTAATGGTAGAAGCAATAGAAAACTTATTTGTGCCTCTTGCTATATTTAATAATAAGGGAGGCAAAGATAAAGAAGTTTTAAATAAGTATAAAGAACCAAGTTGGAATAACCCTGTAGTAAGAATAGTTAACCGTACAGGGGACGATGTGGTGAGTAGAATTGGGAATGATTATGCGGCAATTACCCTATGCCAACGTATGAAACAAGCTTTAAAATTATTAGAGAAACCAATACCAGAATATTTAAACTTGTTAGAGCAAGAACTTTTAACAACAGGAAATATAAACAAGGTAAAAGAAAAGTATTACAAAATGTATTGCTTTTGGACAGGAGAAAAACAATTAGGTAAACTAGATCCTGTGCTTAGCACCCAATCTGGATTTATAGGGCATAGCGAGGTTGTTAAAGTAAAGTACAATTCCGAAAAAATTAGCGAAGTCGATCTAGATAGCTATGCAAAATCTAATAATTTCTCCCCAATAAAAGAACAATCCAATTACAGAAAATCCAATTCAGATGTTCATTATTACCTACAACATACTCCTTTTGTTTATATACCATTAACAGAAGTTCAGAAAACAAAAATTAATAGTGCATTGGGGCAAGGGAAATCACCTATAAAATACTTAAGTCCAAAACAAATAAAATGGCTTAATACCTCTAGGCAATTAAGTGGTAAAAAATTATTTACTACAGAATTTAGAGCGGCTTGGGCAGAAAAAGAAAACAGTTAAAACAATAAAGTCTATTTTTTTTCTCGTAGACGTTTGTATAGTTTAATGCCAAGCATTAGTAAAATAGCTAAAGCAAAAATCCCGGCCACACCATAAATCCAATTAAAAGCATTTTTTAGAATAACAAGAAAAACTACCGAAAATAAAATAAGAGTAGAACCCTCATTCCAAAAACGCATTTGGTTAGAAGTCCATTTAAAAACTCCCTTTTCTTGTTGTTTTAAAATTTGATGACACTTAAGATGATAAGCAAAAAGCAGTAAAACAAAACTTAGCTTAACATGCATCCATGGAGCCTGTAAATACTCGGGAGACATATATAATAACCATGTGGCAAAAAAAGTAGCCAAAACCGCAGAAGGCCAAGTAATAATAAACCACAATCGGCGAGTCATTAATTGTAATTGCGGTAAAAGAATATCCCGTTCCAGTTTAGGGCGATTATTAGTCTCTATTTGGTAAATAAATAATCTAGGGATATAGAATAGACCAGCAAACCATGTAATTACAAAAATAAGATGTAAAGATTTTATGTAATAATATGTTAACATAATTAAGTCTTTAAAGTTTTAGGTATTAAATGTGTCTTAACCTCCCTATTTAAAAACAGAGCAGTAACTAAAGTAGCTAATAAGTCCGAAATAGGAAAAGAAACCCAAACACCTAATACTCCATAATGTTTAGGTAAAATTAAAAGTAGCGGAATTAAAAAGAAACCCTGTTTGCAAAGCGAAAGCAAAAAAGCGGGTACCGCCTTGCCAATAGCTTGAAAATAAGCAGAGCCAATTAGCTGTATAGCAATAATAGGGGAAGCCATAAAAACATAGCGTATGGCTTTAGGGGCTTCCAATAGTACTTTTTGATTAATTATTTTTTGCGCTTCGCTATCTGGATTTCCAAGAAACAATTCGGCAATAAAAACGGGGAATAAATATAGGATACCTAGAATAAAAATTCCAATAACAGAAGCATAAAGAATAGACTTATTAATTACCTCTCTAACTCTATCATAATATTGTGCTCCATAATTATATCCCGCAATAGGTAAAAAACCTTGGGTAATCCCAGTAATAGGAAATAAAGCAAACATTAATAAACGACTCACAATAGCATAACAGGCTACGGCCCATTCGCCTTCCAGATCTACCATAATATTGTTTAAAATTAGATAAACAATGCTAATTACCCCTTGCCTAACCAAGGTAATAGACCCTAAAGCACCAATTTCTTTAAGAATTCCTAGGTCAAAGCTTAAATGTTGCCATCGAAGCCGAAGCTCGCTCTTAAAAGCAAAAAAATACAAAATATAAGAACAACAAAAAATATAAGAAGTAGTAGAGGCCAACCCAGCACCCATCATGCCAAGGTCAAAAACATGAATCAAAACATAATCCAATATCAAGTTAGTCGCGGAAGGGATAATCATAGCAGTCATAGCAAATTTAGGTTTCCCTTCCGCTCTAATTACCGTATTACCCATCATAGCCAATGCTAAGATAGGAACTCCATACAGCACAACAATATAATACTCCTTAGCCAAATCAAAAATAGCTCCCTTACCGCCAAAACTATCCACCAAAGTATCGGTAAAATACAATCCAAGAAAAGCAAAAACAGCAGTAATTAATAACGTTAAAGCAGTCTGGTTTCCAAAAACAAGAAGCGCTTTTTTAGGGTTATTATTACCTAAAGCTCTAGAAAGTACAGAGGAGCCTCCAATTCCAATAGCCATACCAATAGCCGCAATAAAAAAAGAAATAGGCATTACCACATTTACCGCAGCAATAGCCAGTGGACCAATCCAATTACCAACAAAAATAGAATCCACTAAAATATTTAAAGACATCACCAAAATACCAATAGAAGCAGGTACAGCCTGTTGGATTAGTAATTTGGCGATAGGTTCTGTTCCTAGCTTCTTAGAATGTTTTTTGGACATAAATTATTTTTGATGAGCCCATTCGTCTACCCAGCGGGACAGTACATTAGCCCAGTCATCACGCTCGTTTAAGCAGGGGATAACCGTAAATTCTTTACCGCCTACTTCATGGAAAATTTCTTCCCCTTCCATAGCAATCTCCTCTAAAGTCTCCAGGCAATCCGAAACAAAAGCAGGAGTCACAATAGCCATTTTTTTCATGCCTTCCTTTCCAAAGCGTTCAATAGTACGATCTGTATAAGGTTGTAGCCATGGGTCAAAACCTAAACGAGATTGGAACGAAGTACTGTAAGAATCCGCCTTTAAGCCTAAAGTTTTGGCCACATTTTTGGTAGTCTCTAAGCACTGGTGTCGGTAGCAAAACTCGTGAGCTTTAGAAGGAGTGTCACAACAACTACCATCCAATTTACAAT
>CALGNG010000139.1 GCA_937958735.1 uncultured Aquimarina sp.
CTTAATTGTTTCTCCGGATTTATAATCTGTAGTATGCCATTCAGAATTACCGACTAAGACAGCTAATTGTTTGGATTTTTCGTTACAGGAAACGTAAGTAACCGTTATAGCCATTACAGGAACTATAAAAAAGTATTTTAATAATTGCCTGTTCTTAGATTTCATTTTAGTGAGCATTTGAATACGCTTTTTAATTAAAGAAGCTTTGTAAAAAGAACTTGTAAAGCGTATGTCTTTAGTCTGAAAAATCTCTGAAAGCAAGCTTTCAAAATAAGAGTTTTTATCTGTATTTGCTTTGTTTAATTTGTAATCCACATAATATTCATGCACTTCTGTAATGCGCTTTTGATAAATATATACTAGAGGATTCCACCAAAAAAGTATGCGAATAGCTTCAAAAAATAGTAAATCCCAACTGTGTTTTTGTGTTACGTGGATTAGCTCGTGAGTTATAATTTCTTGTTGCTTTTTTTTAGAGATTAATGCACCAATAAAAATAGCTTTACAAAATGAAAACGCAGTGGTTGTATCTTCTAATTGCATCAAAGTATATTCTTTATATCTAAATTGCTTAGCATTTTTAGTGGTTATGTATAATGAATAGAGTTTTTTTAGGAATAAGAAACCAGACAGTGCTATTCCTAAATAAATAACCCATTGCCATTGAAATAATATAGTATTGGTAACCTCTACATTGGAAGAACTATTCAAGGTTTCAATTACCTGTACATAACCTTTAGTGTACAGGTTTTGATAAGTAAGAGGAACTTGTTTTTGTAATTTAGGAAAATGAATAAAAGGGAGTACTACCACTAAGGCTTGGGTAGCCAGTAAATAAATTCTATTCCCTGTAAAAAAAGTTTCTTTTTTAAGTAAATACTCAAAAACCATAAAAAATAAGGTCTGAAATAAGAGTACTTGTATAATATAGTTTAACATATAATAAATGTTTACGGGTTTAAGGCTCCCTTAATTTTTGTTTCAAGGGCTTCTTCTATGTCTTGTCTTCCTCCTAGCAAATAAGCATAGTAATTCCCTTTAGAATCTATTACTATATTGGTAGGAAACCCATTAATATTAAATGTATCTATATTGTTTTGAGACACCACAGATACTGGCATGTCTATCGGGTGTTTTTCTTCAAATTTTAAAACTTTTTCTTTCCAATCTCTACTAATAGAAGCAAACACTACTTGGTCTTTATATTTTTTATAAATCCTGTTTAATGCTGGAATTTCTTTAATACATGGAGGGCAGGTGGTAAACCAAAAGTTAAGTAATACCGGTTTGCCTTTTGTGTTTTCAGAAGTGATGTTATTTCCTTCCATATCAACAATCTCAAATTTTGGAGCTGGGGTGCCAATAATACTGTCTTTCCATTTACCGAAAATTTCTCTCTTTTTTTTGTATTCTCTTTCTCTATCTGTAATAGGTTTAAGTTGTTGGATTTTTCTACCTGTTTTTTTGTCTTTAGATATAGATATTCCCCATTCTCCAGAATTGTAAAGTTTATGAAATTGAAACCAACTTAATACTTTTCCGTCTACATTTTTTGCGATAGATCCTTTGTCTAATTTGTCACTTTTTATATCTCTCTGTTTAAGCGCTTTCTTCTTTTCTTCTTTTGTAGCTTGTTTAGCTATATAATACTCTTTTGGAATTGTTTTAGGGTTATCAAAATCAATTATAAAATCCTTTTCTAAATTAATGGAATTGTTAAACTTTATAAAAGTTAATACTTCACCTGTAGGCATTTTTATTTTAGTATCTGGATAAAATGCGTGTTTATGGTTGTGATGTTTTTCTTGAGCAAATAACTGTAGTGAAATAATACTAAAGAAGGTAATTAATAAGTGTTTCATAGTTTTTGTGTTTTAAGCGGGTTAATTTTTATTCCGAATCCTTGGTATTTATTTTTTTTAAAATTTCTTCTAGTTCAGTAATATCCACATCGTTTTCTTTCATAAAAAAAGAAACCATACCACTAAACGATCCTCCAAATAAGGAGTTAATCATTTTGTTCATGGACTTATTACTATAGTATTCTTTTTCTACAATAGGGAAGTAGATGTAACCCTTTCCCACCTTTCGATGATTAACAAATTGTTTATTTTCCAAGATGCGTATTATGGTAGAAACGGTGTTGTAAGCCGGTTTGGGTTCGGGAATAGCTTCAATAAGTGTTGCTACGTTGGCTTCTTCCAATTTCCAAAGCAATAGCATTACTTCTTCTTCGGCTTTGGTAAGTTGCTTTTTCATATTAACTATTTAGTAGTCTGATAAACAGGTTTTTATTGTTTTGTTTTCAAATATAACTAAAAACATAGTTTAAACTATGTTTTTAGTTGAAAAGTTTTTGTTTGGATGGATTTTGGAGTTTGCTGTGAAAAAAATAAACGGTATAAAAGTAAGTTTACCTTTTTAAAATTTTATTTACAGCAGCATTAATATCTCCAGAAAAGCGAAGTTTGTAAATGCTAATTATAAATACAAGAGAAGTAAGTGTACCCTTAATTACTATACTTAATAAAGCGGGTAAACTAGGGAATTCAATAAGGTAGAAAATAGCTCCTAGAAATGCTAAAAGTAAAATTATTCCGATACTTTTATTCTGATAGGGTTGTATGCCGTAGGTAAAGAATACAAAAAGAAGCTTAATACTATTAAATACAATGTAAGCAATAAACGTAGCCAATGCAGCTCCAGTAATGCCTAAAGAAGGGATGTAAAAGATGTTTAAGGCAAATGCGAGCGCTAGAATACCTACTCCAAGAACTAAGACCCATTTGTAAGATTCAGAATTTAAAAGGATACTATTCGTAATTCCCAAACTAGCATCAAATACGCGAACAATGGCAATATAAAGTACAATTTCGAAGTATAATTCGTAATTTTTGGGGACAAGTTCAAAAATAGATTGTGCGTTGGTTAGGATTAATAAGGCTACAAAACCAGAAATTATAAAACCATTAAGACTACTTTTTTTATTTAAGTTATCTAGATCGTCAAAATCCTTATTAGCCAAAAATTTAGCGGTAAGAGGAGTGGTAATTTGGAGTAATGCTCTTGTGGGTACGGCAATTACAGAGGCCATATATATGGTAATACTATAAGAAGCTAGTTCGCCAATAGGTCGGTAATACTCAATCATTACCTTATCCAAATCTAATAAATATACCGATACGATAGAGGCTACCAATATTAATAACGAATAGGTAACCATGGGCTGTATAGGAGAAACCTTTTTTAAGATAAAACGAAAAGGTTGGGTCTTATAGGCGATTAGTAGCATAATAATGCATCGTAATAGACTAGCCAAACACAAAGCGTAAATAAATTGTGTAAAGTTGAATAGCTTTAGATATACTCCGATTAAAAGTAAGCTAAGGGCAATTCGTAAAAAAATGGTTTTAATAAAATTACCTTTTACACTTTGTAGATGTACTTTTGTCCAAGTAAAAAAGAGTTCGAAATAAGCGTTTAGCAGTCCTAAAACAATTATACTCCAAACATACGGAGCAACAATACTATTAGAATTTAAAAAATAATGTTGAATGTTTTCAAAAGCGAACAAATAAGCAGTAATTAATAGACCTGTTAATAATAAAGGAAGTACTAATAACCAACTAAAAAAACGATTTTGAGTTTCTATGGAATCTAAAGTATAGTAAAATTTTGTAAGTGTATTATTGGTGCCTAAAACCAAAACAGGCCATAATAAATTAGCGGTGGTTAACAAATAAGTAACCAGTCCAAATTCCTCTTTAGGTAAAATATAGGTAAAAAGAAATAAGGTGTTTAAGGCTCCAAACACAAAACCTAAATAGGTGTAAATAGTATTTAAAATAGACTGCTTAGCTACGATACCCATGGGTTATGTTTTAAGTAAGTTAGCTAATTTTTTAGTAAGGGCACTGCGGGAGTAGTGTTCTATTTCTTTAGAGTTTATATAAAGATTTCCTTGTAAATACAATTCAAAATATTCTAAAACTTGTGTTTTAATAGCCTCTTTTTCTGTGTACCTAAAAAACGATCCAGATTGGGTGGTAGTAATTAAGGTACTAAAGTCTGCGTCTTTTGGGCCAATACCCAATATAGGGCGTTTAGCTTGTAGGTATTCAAAAATTTTACCAGGAATAATGGCTTTAGTAATGTTGCTATCAATCTCTATAAGTAGTAAAACCTGCGATTCTTGTTGCAATAGTAAAGCCTCTTTATGTGATATATAACCTAATAAGTTAAGATGTTTTTGTAAACCACTAGCCGTAATACTTTCAATAATTTCTTCGCTAACTACACCTGCTAAATTTAACTGGAAGTGTAAGGAGAAATTGTTGTTTC
>CALGNG010000140.1 GCA_937958735.1 uncultured Aquimarina sp.
TTTTGTTTTCTTTGTCTTCTAAAAAGTAAAGACCATTAGGCAAAGTATTAAAGTCGAATTTTTTAGAATATAAAGCTCCTTTTTGTAAACTTTCTGTGTATAATAAAATACCATTACTATCTTTTATGGATAGTACTTCTCCTTTAGTAATTTCTGTTAATGTAATGTTCAAAACCTTAGAATCTGCAGTTTTTGCTGCTACAATTTTCGAGGCATTTGCTGCTACGGTTGCTAAAAGTGCTACACTTAACAATCCATTTTTGATTAATTTGATCATAATGTAAAAATTTATTGGTTATACATTCTTTTTACACTACAAAGATACTGTATAACAGAAGCTTAATAGATCATCAGAATTTCCCTATATTTGTGTTATATTAACCCTGTAAGGTTGTTTAATATGTTTTTAAGTTAATTTAACCTGTAGGTAACATTCGATTAATCTATGTCAGAGTCAAAACAGTACCAGAAGCCCAGTCTAGAGAGTTTAGCTCACGATATGGACAACACCTTGATCTATAAAAGATTTGATTTTAAGAATAAAAATCACCTTCCTGTATGGCATTACCATCCAGAAATAGAAATTGTATATGTAAACGAGGGAGCAGGAAAAAGACAAATAGGCAGTCATGTGTCCTATTATAATGATGGTGACCTAATATGTATAGGAGCCAACTTACCTCATTGTGGTTTTACCGATAGCTTCTCTAATAAGAGAAAAGAAACTTTAATCCAGTTTTTGCCAGATTACTTAGGAAATACTTTTTACGAAGTTCCGGAGATGAAGCCCATAGAGCAATTGCTAAATAGAGCTAAAATGGGATTGGTGTTTTATGGAGATACTAAAAGAGAAGTAGGAGCTATTATAGAAAAAATGCATAAAAAAACACCATTCGAAAGACTGTTGGATTCTTTAGTTGTATTAAAAAAATTAGAAGAAAGTAAAGAGTATAAAATTTTAAATGCAGACGGTTTTGCTATAAAAACAGAAGCACAGGACAACCAGCGGATAAATAAGACCATGAATTTTGTGCAAGAACATTTTAAAACACATATAAGTATAGAAGATATATCGGAACATGTAAACATGACTTCGCCCGCTTTTTGTAGAAATTTTAAAAAAGTAACAGGGAAGACTTTTACGCAGTTTGTAAACGAGTACAGGTTAGTGCATGCAACAAAGCTCCTTACAGAAGGGCAAGAAAGTGTGCAGGCTATCTGTTTCGAATGTGGTTTTAATAATTTTTCTCATTTTAACAAACTGTTTAAAAACCATACGGGGAAAACACCAACCGAATACCGCAAGCAATTAAATTTTGTGGTGTCGTAGAAGTAAATTAATTAACAGGAAAAAGCCTATATTAAAGGCTAATAATAAAAGATTTAAGATAGAAGGAACTCTAATTTCTAATACTTTTTAAATTTCACTATCTTACAGCATTGAAAAAATATAATTAATTATATAATGTCTACAGATCAAATAAACGAAGGTTTACAGGATTCGGAAAATAATATTTCTAAACCTGAAGTGAAAGCAGTAATACAAGAAGCTGCATTTAGCGAAGTTCCAGAAGCTCCAAAAGGAGAAGATAAGGCAACAGAGCAAGCCTCAGAAAAAGTCGAAGAGAAAATAGAAATCCCAACAGAGGATTACAGCATGTTGTCTCAAGAAGACCTTTTAGAGCGTTTAAAAAAATTAGCAGAAAAATATCCTGTGCAGCTTATTAAAGATGAGGTGGAGGCTATTAGAAAACAGTTTAATTCTAATTTTGATGCTAATGCTCTAGCCAGTAAAGCACAGTTTATAGAAGAAGGTGGTAATGAAATAGATTTTTATTATAGTACTCCGTTAAAAAAATCGTTTAACGAAGCTTATTTCGATTATAAAGACAGACGTAATAAGTATTATAAAAATATACAAAACAATTTAGAGAATAATCTAAAAACACGTTTACAGCTAATAGAAGAGCTAAAAATACTGGTTGCCGATAGCGAAACATCTGTAGGTAAAAAATTTAGCACTTTTAACGAGATAAAAGAAAGATGGCACCAAGCGGGAGCCATTCCAAGAGACCAAAACAATGTAGTATGGAACACTTACCACCACCATGTAGATAAATTTTACGAAGTAGTACACTTGGATAGAGAGTTTAGAGACAAAGACTTTAGACACAACTTAGAGCAAAAAATAATGATTATAGATCGTGCCAAAGAATTAACGCACGAGACTAGTATAAATAGAGCCTTTAGAGAGTTACAAGTACTGCATAAAATTTGGAAAGAAGAAATTGGCCCAGTAGCTAAAGAATATAAAGATATTATTTGGGAAAAATTTAGCGAATTAACTAAAGAAATCCACGATAAAAGGCAAGCCTATTTTGCAGAGCAGGATATAAAGCAACAAGAAAATTTAGTAGCTAGAAAAGAAATTATTGTAAAAATAAACACACTTACCACAGCACCTAAAAGCAGCCATAGCGATTGGCAAACGGCCATGAAGGAAGTAGAAGTACTGCATGACAGCTTTAAGAAGACAGGTCGTGTACCAGGAGAATCTAAAAATAGTATTTGGGACGAATTTAGAGAAGCAGAACGTAATTTTAACCGTGCTAAAAACGAATATTACAAGCACGTAAAAGGAGATCAGCTAGATAATTTAGCCAAGAAAAAAGCACTTATTTTAATAGCCGAAGAAAACAAGGATAGTGAAGACGTAGAAGCTACTACCGAGTTAATGAAAAAAATCCAAGGAGATTGGAAAAAAATAGGTCATGTACCACGTAAGGATAGCGATAAAATTTGGAAGCAATTTAAAGATGCTTGTAATCATTTCTTTGATAAACTTAATAGTCAAAAAGAACTGTCCAATCAAAAACAGGAAGAATCTTTAATAGAAAAAGTTTCTTTTTTAGAGAAGTTAAAAACCGAAGCGGTAGAAAATATAGAAGCTATTACCTCTAAAATAGCAGAATGGAAAGCACTAGGTACTGTTCCCTACAAAAAACGACAGATAGAACAAGATTTTAGTGAAGTTCTAGACGGGTTGTTTTCCAAATTAAATATAAATAAAAAAGAAGCAGAGTTATTAAAATTTGATACCCGCTTAGCAGAAATTTCCGAGCAAGAAGACACTCGTCTATTGGAAAACGAAAAAATATTTATTCGTAAAAAAATGGATGAAGCAAAATCCGAAATACTTCAGCTTCAGAACAACCTACAATTCTTTAAACATGCAGACAAATCCAATCCATTGGTAGCAGACGTGTATAAGAAAATAGAAAAGCAAGAAGAAGATTTAGAAATTTGGAAACAAAAGTGGCGAAAAATAAAATCTTTATAAAAAGTGAAATGTTCGCTCTGTAGCACTGCAACAACGCTCTTTTCTACATACAAGGAAAGAGCGTTTTATAAATGTCCTAATTGTAAAGCGGTGCTTTTACATCCAGATTTTTATCTAGATGCTCCAACAGAAAAAGCACGTTACGACTTACATAGCGACGATGTGTCGGATAAAAGATACCAAAACTTTGTAATGCCATTAGTAGATGTAGTTACAAAAAATTATACCCCAAAAGCAATAGGTTTAGACTTTGGTTGTGGAAAAACTGCAATAGTAAAATATGTATTAGAGCAAAAAGGATATCAAGTCCAAGGTTACGATCCTATATACTTTAAAGAAGAAGCACTATTACTACAAACCTACGACTATATTA
>CALGNG010000141.1 GCA_937958735.1 uncultured Aquimarina sp.
CTTCCTGTGCCAATGATGAACATTATTAATGGTGGTTCTCACTCTGATGCACCTATTGCTTTTCAGGAATTTATGGTAATGCCAGTAAAGGCTAAAAACTTTACACATGCAATGCAAATGGGTACGGAGATATTTCACAACCTTAAAAAAGTATTACACGACCGTGGATTAAGTACTGCTGTAGGTGACGAAGGTGGATTTGCTCCAAACTTAGAAGGTGGTACAGAAGATGCTTTAGACTCTATTAAATTAGCGGTTACTAATGCAGGTTATACTTTAGGTGACGATGTAATGGTTGCTTTAGATTGTGCTGCGGCAGAATTTTTTGTTGACGGTAAATATGACTATACTAAATTTGAAGGAGCTTCTGGAAAAATTAGAACTAGTGAAGAGCAAGCAGATTATTTAGCAGAATTAGCAGCTAAATACCCAATTATTTCTATCGAAGATGGTATGGATGAAAATGACTGGGCTGGTTGGAAATATTTAACAGAGAAAATAGGAGATAAAGTACAATTAGTTGGAGATGATTTATTTGTAACTAATGTAGAGCGTTTATCTCGTGGTATTAAAGAAAACATAGCAAATTCAATTTTAATTAAAGTAAACCAGATTGGTACTTTAACAGAAACTATTGCAGCGGTAAATATGGCTCATAATGCTGGATATACTTCTGTAATGTCTCACCGTTCTGGTGAAACAGAAGATAATACTATAGCAGATTTAGCTGTAGCATTAAATACAGGACAAATTAAAACAGGATCGGCTTCACGTTCAGACCGTATGGCTAAATACAACCAGTTATTACGTATCGAAGAAGAATTAGGTACTGTTGCATATTTTCCTCAAGAAAATGCTTTTAAAGTAAAATAATCTATTAGATATAATTGTTAGAAATAACAATAGACTAAAGCCAGTAATCTTTATGATTACTGGCTTTTTTAGTTTTAGATTATTTATTATTGTAGCCATTAAATTTTAAATAAAGTTTCACATAGTTATAACAGTTATTATTAGGTGTTTTAATTATTTGTTAAAGTTAAAATATAAATGTGTTAATTATTTAATTCAAACGTTTTCGTTGTATATTGAACTCAATATTTAATTAAATATAAACAACAATGAAAAAAATTAAATTAATGACACTTGCAATGCTTTCTGGTGTAGCATTATTGAGTTATGGACAAACACGTCCTTTTGATGAATTACTTGAAGAAGGTCGTACTAGGCCATTGGGAGAGGCAGATGATCCAAATCTTGAATGGCGTGTAAGATTTGATCGTTCAGATCTTTTTAGAGTAGATAGATCAGGTAACAGTGGTTCTAAATACGATACAACTCGTTGGGCGGCATCTCCACCAGATGTACAGAGTTGGGTGTGGAGAAACCAAGAGAATATTGTGGAAGAAGATGGTAAGGTAACTATTACTGCACGCTATAATCCAAATGGTTTTAATACAAGACAAGTAGCCTCTGGATGCGTTAATGGCGCCCCATCTACAACTAGAGAAAATGTAAGGTTCTCTTCAGGTATGTTAAGATCTACTGCTCCAGGATTTGTTTATGGATACTATGAAGCAGCTGTTAGAGGAAGTAGTACATTTCCTGCGGTTAGTCCTTCATTTTGGTTATTTAATACTATAGATGATACTAGAAGAGCTGTTGGTCAGGTGCGTTATCAAGAAATTGATATTGTAGAAATGACACAAGAAGGGACAGACAGTTCGACACGTAAAGTAATGGATCATAACTTACATGGTATTACTTCGGCAGGTGCAAGAGTAAACTTTGATAATTCAATAAACCCTCCTGTAGGTGGTTTTACTCCAAGAGTAACCAACGGAAGTATAGAGGTAGGACCTTTAAATGGTGTTGCTGGGCGTCGTTTTTGGAGACCTAAACAAAATAGTGCTGGATTAAGGACCGTTACAGATCGTTTTGAACCAAGAGATATAAATATCTATGGTTGTAGAGTAACAGAGCAAGAAATTATATGGTATGTTAATGGGGAGGAAATAGGAAGAAAACCTAATGTACTATGGAAAAGTAGTCAGACAGCGAACCCAATGAGAATTACATTATCATTAGGAATTAGAGCTCCATATACTCAGTTTTGTAGTAATGGGTTTGTATTACCAGAGCCGAGATTCTTAGATCAAGCAGCTAATGTTTTTCCACAGAGTATGGAAGTATTCTATGTTAAAGTATTTGAGCCAACTACAGGAACCCCATCAACAGTTCCTGCTACAGGTGTAAATTTACAAGTATCCGAAGTGCCTTTGCGTATTGGTGGTCATTCACTTTTAACACAAGAATTTAGCCCTATAAATGCATCAAATAAGAATTTTACTTTCTTTACTGTTTCTGGAGGGAATAATGCAGCTATAGACTCCAATACAGGAGTTGTTACTGGATTAAGAGCTGGATCAGCTACTTTTAGAGTAATTACAGAAGATGGAAATCATTTTGATGATGTAACAGTTACTGTTGCTAATAACCCAGGGCAAACTGCTACAGTTAATATTCCTGCTCCAAATGGTTCAGCCGGAGCACCAGGAACAGGCGGAACTACTACAGGTGGTACAACTACAGGAGGAACTACTACTGGTGGCGGAAGCGGTGATTGTGCTACGTTACCAACTTGGCAAAGAGGAACACGCTATTCTACAAACCAAAGGGTACAATTAGATAATATTATTTACAGATTGCAAAATAATAGTGCAGGAAGATGTAGGCCAGGTTTAGGTAGCGACTGTTCTATAAATCAGTGGGCAAACGAAGGTGCTTGTGGAAGTGGAACCACTACTGGTGGAACTACTACAGATGGAGGAAGTGCTAACTGTTCTAGTATTCCTACGTGGGATAGATCTACAATTTATACAAGAGACGATAGAGTTGTCCGTGATAATGTAATTTACAGATTGCAAAATAATAGTACAGGAAGATGTTTACCAGGAGGTAGTTTACAATGTTCTAGTAACCAATGGGAGCTTGTAGGTCCTTGTTCTAGTTCTAAAATAATAGGAGCAGCTTCATCTGCAGTTAAGTTGTATCCTAATCCTGCAGTTAATTTTGTAAACATTACATCATCAATAGGTTCAACTATTTCAATTATAAACTTAAGCGGTGTAGAATTAGATTCAAAAGTATCGGAAGGTGATATTACACTTTTTGACTTATCTAACTACTCATCTGGAATTTATATTGTTAGAATTACTGGCAATAACAAAACGGTGATTAAAAAATTAAGTATTAATTAAATTTAATATTTAGTCACCTTAAAATAGGTTTACTTTATAAATAATTAAATCCAGCGAAGTTATTTTCGCTGGATTTTTTATTGTATAAAATTAGAGATTAGGTTCAAGATAATTATTAAATAACTCATTAAAAGTATTTTATAATTACTGGTGGTGAAATATTTTTTTGATGTCATTTTTCAATAAAACTATATAACTATTCTTTTATATTTTATATTTTATGTTTTAAAATTGTTGACTTTTACAAATTATTTTTAATGTATTGTTATACTTTTTGCAAGGATAAAGCTGGTTTCTATTAATGTGAAATAACTATTGTATAGCTAGGTTGTTTTATATACGCTTGTTAATATTTTAGAATAGGCTTAACTCCAAATTTGGTTACGAATTTCGGCAGAAGGATTATTACTCGAAACTGAGTCTTTTCTTTATTAGGACTTAAGTTAATCTGATTTAGTGTACTATAATATTTAAATAGAATCGAGTATTAAGAATAAACACGTCTTTTTTTATCCACATTACGTCACTTATTTAGTCTGTAGTAATAATAAATTTGTAATTATAATTATTTAGACTAAATAAAAATAAATGCTTCTTAATACAAATATTTCTCCATCAATAGATCTAAAAAAAGACCATTTTTTTGATCATAAAGCAAAAGATTCTTATCAAGAATATATATACAAGGCTTCTAAACAAGTTATGTCTTTTTTAGAAAATAAAGATTTTTATAGCGGGGAAACTGCGGCTAATTTAAGGGCAAAAACAAATCTTTTATCTGTAAGTAATAATGTGACGCTAACAATAGATGAGGCTTTAGAAGAAGTAAAAGAGTTGTATTTGGATCATGCTATTTCTTTTCATAATCCTAATTATGTAGCACATCTAAATTGCCCAGTATTATTACCTGCTATTGTAGGGGATGTAATAGCATCATCGGTAAATACAGCGGTAGAAACTTGGGATCAGAGTACATCGGCTACATTAATAGAACAAGAAGTAATTCGGTGGATTAGTACTAAAATGCATTTGCCAAGCACTTCGGATGGAGTGTTTACTAGTGGAGGAACACAATCTAATTTTATGGGGTTATTAATGGCTAGAGATCATTATGCTTTTGTCCACTATGGCTTAAATATAAAGCAAAATGGATGGGCGTCAATAATAAGTAAGTTCAGAATATTTTGTTCGGAAAAAGCACATTTTAGTATTCAAAAAAATTCGGCGCTTTTAGGTATGGGTTATGATGCTGTAATTCCTGTAAAAACGGATAGTTTAATGAAAATGAATCCCAATGAATTGGTTATTGCTATAGAAAAAGAAAAACAAAAAGGTAATATTCCAATTGCAGTAGTGGCTACAGTAGGGACTACAGATTTTGGAAGTTTCGATCCATTAGAGGCTATAAGTAAGATCGTAAAAGAAGAAAAAATATGGCTTCATGTAGATGGTGCGTATGGAGGTTGTTATGCTCTTACTAAAACTCATAAGCATTTACTAGCAGGAACGGCCAATGCAGATTCTGTAACAATAGACTTTCATAAAACATTATTTCAGCCTGTGTGTTCTAGTGTGTTTTTGGTTAAAAATAAAAAGCACTTTAAATATGTTTCGCATTATGCAGATTATTTAAACCCACTGGAAAGTAAAGATGAAGTGTATCCCAATCTTATCGAAAAATCGATACAAACTACCCGAAGATTTGATGCTTTAAAAGTATGGTTTTCACTAAAGATGACAGGCGAAAAAACGATTGCTTCTTTTTTAGAAAAAGTACACTTTTTAGCTTTAGAGCTTTATACTAAAATTAAAGACGATCTCTATTTTGAAGTAATTCATAAACCCGAATTAAGTACACTGGTTTTTAGGTATAAGGAACAAGGTATAGAAGATAATAATATACACGACGCTATAAATTTATATATAAAAAATACACTATTTAAATCTGGGCAAGCTTCTGTAGCCAGTACTAGAGTAGATGGGAAAATCTATTTAAAGTTTACTTTGTTAAATCCAGTGACAGAAATTACAGATTTAATGCGTATCGTGGATATGATTAAAGAAAAAGGACAGTCTTATAAAACCAATAATTAAAGAAGGGGATGAAAAACGAACAAAAAATACTTGATTTTATAGCAATAGGAGTAGGGCCTTTTAATTTAGGATTAGCTTGTTTAACAGAATCGATTAAAGATATTAATGGATTGTTTTTAGATCAAAAAGAATCCTTTAATTGGCATCCAGGAATGTTGTTAGAAGGGACTACGCTGCAAGTACCTTTTATGGCAGATTTAGTAACCTTGGCAGATCCAACTAATCCCTATAGTTTTTTAAATTATTTAAAAGAGAAAGGAAAAATATATTCTTTTTACATTAAAGAGGATTTTTTATTACTTAGAGCAGAATATAATTTATACTGCCAATGGGCTATTAAAAAATTAAGTTCGGTACAATTCCAGACAGAAGTAACAGATGTGCGTTTTAATAAGGGAGCAGATTATTATACCGTTATTACAAAAAATAGTATTACTAAAGTAACCCAAACGTATAAAACTAAGAAACTAGTTTTGGGTACAGGAACAAAACCTTATGTTCCTCCTTGTTGTAAAAAACTACAAGGAAAAGCAATTCATTCTTCGGCATACCTATCACATAAAAAAGCTTTACAACAAAAAAAATCTATAACTATTGTTGGAAGTGGACAGAGTGCTGCGGAGATTTTTTACGATTTGTTACAAGGTATAGACGATTATGAATATGAGCTAAACTGGATGACACGATCTTCTCGATTTTTCCCTTTAGAATACGCCAAACTTACTTTGGAAATGACTTCCCCAGAGTATGTAGATTATTTTTACAATCTTCCAAAACCCAAACGGAACGATTTAATTAAAAATCAAAAGAACCTGTATAAAGGGATTAACGAAGACCTTATTGCTGCTATTTTCGATTTACTATACACGAAACAATTAACGACAAAAAATAAGATTAGTTTGCGGACTAATTCCGAATTACAAAAAGTAATATACGACGATGCTTTGGATTGTTTTTATGCAGAATTGTATCAACACGAAGAAGATAAATACTACAGGCATCAATGCGAAGGTTTGGTCTTGGCTACAGGGTATAGCTACGAAATGCCCGAATTTGTAAACGGAATTAAAGACCGTGTATTGTGGGATGAAAAAGGACGATATGCTGTGAATAGAAATTACAGTATAGATGTAAATGGAAATGAAATTTTTGTGCAAAATGCAGAATTACATACTCATGGATTTGTAACTCCAGATTTAGGGATGGCTTGTTATAGAAACTCTTATATTATAAAAGAGTTAACGGGTAAGGATTATTATCCTATAGAAAAACGTATTGCTTTTCAGCAATTTGGAGTTACCAAAGACGAAGAAATTTTAAAGGAAGAATTGGTGTAATAAAGTGGTTTTTAATATTGATGACCTTTGTTATATAAATTAGTGGCTATTTGTTAGACTCCTTTTATTTTAAGTTTTGAATCTAGGTTTGGAGTAAATAAGCATAAAGCGTAGGAATATTATTTTGTAGTGATTTGTTTTTCTTTTATATACTAATTGGGGTATGGTAGAAATATTAAAATAAAAGCAATGGCTATTTGTTTAATAGTATGGATTTTGGAGGTATGTTCTTAGTGCTTTTTGGAGGAGTTTATATTATATAGATTTTAAATGTCATTTTGAAGATTATTTTCATCTATAAGGAGCAGTAAGTATTTATTTAGCAGGTTTTAATTTAGGAATACTGTGGATTGCCCGCATAGTAGTTACTATGATAAAGACCAATCCTGCTTAGAAATTTTATATTACTGTAGTGACGGGGGTAACTACCATTTAGATGATTTAGTGGGTGCTAATTTGTAGGGAGATGTTTGTTTTTGGGTATTAAAACAGAATGTAGTTAGCGTCTTATTTTTAACCCCAACATTTGCGGCACTCACTTTTATAGTTTAGAAATATGGGTTGGATAAGAAAATATTTTTTAACAAAAAAGCGTTTTTCTAAAACCAATGCTAAAAGGGTAATAGAGTCTTAATTCTAGAAATAATCTTTATAAATGTAATTTATAGGAGAAAGTCTAAAGGAATTCTATAGATTACATTTATAAAGCTATTTTTTTAAAGAACTAAGGATAGACGATTTTAGAACTTATAATTAAAACCTATACGCAGTACTTGGGTTTCAAAATAGTTTTCGTAGAGGGTGGTTAGCCCTTCTGTACGGATGCGCTCTTTTATTCCAAAGCGATTAAAAATGTCGCTAAACGATAGTGTAAATTCTCCTTTATTATTAAATGCTTTCTTTTTTGCTCCAATATCTATAGAACTTCTTTCAAAGCGTTTGCCTTGTGGGACATTACGTTCGGAATTATATAATCCTGTAATTTGGAAGTTAATGCCTAGCGGTAGTTCCAGTTGGTTATTTAGCTTAAAGTCTCCAGCATTTTCTCTGGATTTATTAATTCTAAAGTTTCTTCTAAAAGGAAATAATAGTTCTCCCTCAAAGTCATCAATCCTATTTGTAAAAAAATTAGCATTCGCCGATAATTTCCAGTATTGGGTAATTGATTGACTAAAAAGTAGTTCTATACCACTATTGTTGGCATTTCCAATGTTTTGATATATTTTGTTTACAATATCAAAATTTGGATTGGAGGTATCGGTGTTTAAAATTCGTAAAAATTGATTTTCGATTAAACCAATATAAAAAGAGGTGTATAAATAACCTTTTTGCCAAGAGTATTTGTGGGCAATTTCAAACTTATTGGTTAGTTGTGGTCGTGAGTATGGGTTTCCTACTTTTAACAGTTCGGGGTCGTCAAACTTTGGAAACACACGCAGTTCTGGTTCGCCAGGGCGGTCTATACGACGGTTAAAAAAAGCAGAAAATTTATTGCTTCCATTTAGTTTATAGGTAAAACGAATATTGGGGAATAATTCAAAATAATCATAAGCATCATTTCTATCATAAAAAGTATTGTTAGGATCTACCTCGTAAAGTACTTTAGTATATTCGGCTCTTACACCTGCTTCAATATCAAAATGTTCTTTTTCTAATACATAGTTTCCGTACCCTGCATAAATTTCTTCATTCCAATTAGAAAAAGACCCAATACCTTCGAAAAGTATAGAGTTTTCTCCAGGTGTAATGGTGTATTCTACAGGTAAATCCCTGTAATTAAACTTTAATCCTGTTTCGATTTTTCCATTTTTTAAAGGCTTGGCGTAATCGGTAGAAATACTTACATTATTTTCTACAGCAAGGATGTTGGTTTTGTCTCTTCCTATACGTACGGCAGAGCTATCGTTAAGGGAGTAGGTTTCGTCTTCCAAACCTTGGGAGTATAATACATATCCAGACAAGCTATGCCCTTGTTGTTTAAATTTGTGCTTATACTTGGCTGCTACGTTTATAAAGCGGGTTACCTCTTCTTCTCTCCAAGTGTATAAACGTTCTCTTAGATTGTTGTTTTGGTTTATAAAAGCTACATGGGAGGTGTCTATATGCTTTTCTCTATCGTATAACCCAGATATAGTTATGCTA
>CALGNG010000142.1 GCA_937958735.1 uncultured Aquimarina sp.
TGCTCCAAGTATACTACCTATAGATATTTCGAAAAGACGCAAACTTATTAACTCGCTTGGGTTATTAAAAATAGGATTAGAGGCTTCGACTAAAAGTATGGTAACCGGTGTTATAAAAATTACAGCCAAAGCGTATTGCCTAACAATAAGAACATCTATAATAATATGAAGAACTATTATAGCTAAACATATTTCTAATGGACTATGGATTATATTTATAATCCCCCAAGTAAGTCCTACTCCAATAAAAGTACCCAAAATCCTATGAAATGTTCTTTGACGGATATGATAAAGGGATGCTCCTTGCATTACTGCGGCACACGATAGCGGTATCCAATAGGCGTTTTCCAACTTTAATAGATATCCAATAGCCAAAGCTACTCCCATAAAGCCTCCTAAAATTAATGCTTCCCAAAAATTAGCCGATGTGTTTTCTTTAAATACATGCGTAATGGGGGTACTTGTACCCATTGTGTTTTTAAAATACAAATAGAAAACAAAAGCTATAGTTATTATACAGGTAAACATAGTACCTAACCCCAAAAGCCCCACCTTTGTTGGGATGCTGCTTAAATCAAAGGGTTGTCCAATTGCCATGGCTGCCACCAAAATAAAAAAGAAACTTTTGGGTGGCGAAGTTTTATAATATAAAATTATTAAATGCACTACCATAGAAAATAATCCAAATGCTACAACCGCTACAATAGGATTAAAACTAAACAAAAGACCAAAGGCAAACGATATCATAAAACCAAAAGAACACACTAATAACGTTAATATCTTATTGGTAATAGAGCTTGACTGTGGTAGGTATTGAACTATAAAAGTGCTTAAACAAGCAATAAGTCCATATTGTAAATTATTAAAATACAAACCTACTAAAAGTGGTGTACCTATAGATAAAGCTGCTAAAAAAGAAATTTGCCATTTTCTTTTAGTCTTATTTAATGTAATTAATAGTCTTAATTCTTTTTTTAATTTATCGATCCAATTCATTTCTTCTATCCGTTTAGGATTCTTATCTAATAACTATTTCTGTTTATTAAATCGGTCTAAACTACATCTTTTGATTTTAAAGTTTATTAAAATTTTCAGAAGGTTTATATCCTGTTTCTTCTAATTTTTTAAATTTCTAAAAGGCAGATCTATAGAACAAAAAAAGCACGCATTTCATACAATAGAAACACATGCTTTCTTAAAAATTGGGGTCTTTTTTATAATATAACTATCTGCTTTTTGTCTATTTTAATAGCCTTATTCTAATTTTTTACCTGTCTGTTGGTAGACTGGTTTCAGAATCACACTAATTATTAATATACTATAAGGTACTAATAAGCATAAGTATGTCGGAACTTCAGGATCAACACCTATTACAGATAGTCATAATATTTTAGATAGCTTTTATAGCAAAACTATTTACATACTCTTCTGGTTTACTTGGGTCAAACTCTTTACCCATAATATAATGTTTCTTATAAGTAGTGTTTGGAGCTTCGTACCCTTGCTCTTTCATTTTAGCAGCACAGTCTGTGGCTAAATATACCTGCTCTGCTATTTTCTTATAATCAATATCGTGTTTTACATACCCCCATCGCTTCATTTGAGTTAAAATCCACACCCCCATAGAGTGCCATGGGAATGGATCAAAATCTATACGATCTGGTTCGTTAATTATATTTCCTAGTCCATCTGCGTATTTACCTGTAAGCACTTGTGCTATTACAGAAGAAGGCTGGTTTAAGTAGTTTTTAGGGGCAATAGCTTCCGAAATTGCTTGTCTATTTTCTAGTTTAGAAGAGTAGTGTGTCGCATCTATAATCGCACTAAATAAGGCAGAATAAGTATTCGGTTTTGTTTTTACAAACTCGTCGCTACAAGCAAAAGCACAACATGGATGTCCTTTCCATATATCTTTTGTTAACATATGTAGAAAACCTACATTTTCGTATACAGCTCTTTGGTTAAAAGGATCTGGAGATAAATAACCATCTAGATTTCCTGCTTTAAGGTTTGCTACCATTTCTGGTGGTGGTACTACTCTAATCTGGATATCTTTATCTGGATCTAAACCAAATTCGGCAACATAATAACGCAATAAAAAGTTATGCATAGAATATTCAAACGGCACACCAAATTTAAAGCCTTTCCACTGTTTTGGGTCTCGTTTATCTTTATGTTTTAGGTGTAAACAAATTGCTTGTCCATTTATATTTTCTACTGCTGGCATTACATAAGGTGCCGCTACAGAGCCTGCTCCCATTGTCATAGCTAACGGCATTGGGGTTAACATGTGCGAGGCATCGTACTCTTTATTTAAACTTTTATCTCTGGCTACTGCCCAACCAGCAGTTTTAATTACATCTACATCCAAACCATATTTCTCGTAAAAACCCATTGGTTTAGACATAATAATTGGCGTAGCACAAGTAATGGGTACAAATCCTATACTTAGTTTAGTCTTTTCTAATTTTGATGCCGACTGTGCAGTAGCTCCACCATTTTCTGCTTTTTTCTTAGAGTCGTTAGCACAGGACTGTAGTAACCCCATTGGCAGTACCGAAAAAAGTGCCGCTTTAAAAGTACCTTCTCCTACGGTTTTAATAAATTGGCGTCTTTTTAAATCGTCACCTCCAAACATGGCTTTAATTACCGAAGTTTCTACAATTCTATTTACAATTTGTTCTTCGTTTTGTGGAAGTGCGCTGGTTTGCACAGAACTTGTGTCACAACTAGAACAGCTACATCCAGCTCCGTGTGCCAGATTCGATTTTTCGCTATATGGATTGTCTAAACTTTTTACAGACATAAAAATTTATTTTTAAAGATTAATAGTTAATTAGAACTTCCACAAAACACTTACTTCTATTTGCGAAAGTTGGGATACTTTGTTTTTACCATTTTTTGTAGGGTAAGAATTTACCTTCCATTACAATTTGTACTCGATCCCCTTTAGGATCCTCTACTTTATTTACTTTCATTGTATAATCTATAGCACTCATAATTCCATCTCCAAACATTTCGTGTACTACCTCTTTTACACTTGGACCATATACATAAGCAATTTCGTAAAAGCGATATATTAAGGGATCGCTAGGTACTACTTGGCCTACACCTTTAGTTGGGAATCGCATTAAAGCTTCTTTTACCTCTTGCCCCAATTCTAAAGCTGCTACTAAAGCATCGGCTTCGTCCTCTAAAAGCGAAGCGCTACCTAGACAGGCTGCAGCAATACAAATAGGATCTAGTTTTGTTTCCTTCCCTAAGATTTCCCAAGTTGTTTTTTTACTTGTTTTTGCTATCATAATAGCATCGGTCATGGCCTCTTTTTTCATCATAACTTTATTGTTTTTTAAGGGGTTATTTTATGCTGTTTTTAATTTTTTTTCGATTTTTAACTTTTCCTTATATGGATCTATCTGAATAGGAAAATTCTCATCGGTTATAGAGCCGTCTAATAATTTTTGTTTTACAACTTCGGAGCCCTCTACTAAAAAGTCTACTAAATAATTTCTAATTTCGTAATACGCAGGATGCTTAATAATAGTGGCTCTGCTTCTAGGTTTTGGTATGTCCACAATAATTTCTTTAGCAACACGTGCTTCTGGACCATTAGACATTAAAAGTATTTTGTCCGATAACAAAATAGCTTCGTCTATATCGTGTGTAATCATAAAAGTAGTTTGTTGTGTTTTATCACAAATTTCTACTAGCTGGTCTTGTAACTTTCCTCGTGTTAAAGCATCCAGCGCCCCAAAAGGCTCGTCCATAAGTAATAAAGATGGAGCTATAGAAAAAGCTCTTGCAATCCCCACACGTTGCTTCATCCCTCCCGATAATTCCGAAGGT
>CALGNG010000143.1 GCA_937958735.1 uncultured Aquimarina sp.
ATTAACCAATTAACCAATTAACCAATTAACCAATTAACCAATTAACCAATTAACCAATTAACCAATTAACCAATTAACCAATTACAGCAAATAATTCGTGTTCCACGTGAAACCAACTGCATGAAGTCAATAACAGTAACCGATTACTCCATTTCTCAGAAAAAATTTACTTTAGAATATAACAAGGATTTAGAGTTGTTTAAGACTTTTCCTGTGCCAGAGGATTTGTCTAAGTATTACGAAAGCGAAGATTATATATCGCATACCGATAAAAAGGAAACTTTAATAGACAAAATATATCAAATCGTAAAAGAAAGGACTTTACGTAAAAAAGAAGAACTAGCCTCTATATTAATAAATGTTTCAAATAAATCTATTTTGGATATTGGAGCAGGAACGGGTTCTTTTTTAGAGGTTTTAAATAAAAAAGGATGGCATTCTTTAGGAGTAGAACCTAATGCTAGTGCCAGAAAATTAGCAAGAAATAAAAATGCCATTTGTGTAGAAACATCAAAAGAAATACAAAACCATACTTTTGATATTATTACAATGTGGCATGTGTTAGAACATGTACCAGATTTAAGTTTTCAGTTTTCAGAATTTAAGAGATTATTAAACCCGAATGGTAGAATAATTATTGCTGTTCCTAACTATAAAAGTTTTGATGCTTCTTATTATAAAGAATTTTGGGCGGCTTACGATGTGCCTAGACACATCTGGCATTTTTCAGAAACATCTATTGGGAAACTTGCATCAAAAAATAATTTCGAATTAATAGATTCTAAACCCATGTGGTTCGACTCTTTTTATGTCTCTTTACTTTCCGAGAAATATAAATATGGAAAAGTAAATTATTTAAGAGCTTTTTTTGTGGGAATAATTTCTAATCTAAAAGGAGTGCTAAATGGGCAGTTTTCTTCCAAAATTTACATTTTAAAAGCTAAAAAGTAATATAGATAGATTTAAGGGACTTTTTTAGAAGACCTCCTCTTCTTGTAGGAGAAAATAATTTAGCTCTTTAAAAGGTCATTATTTTGAGCCATTTTTTATGTTTAAAATCTATGAATATTATTGTTAGCGATAATTAAAATTGATTTATCTGTTTTTTATAGATAGGTGGATTCAACCCATAAACGCAACACTGGAATTTAGCTTGATAAATTGATCAAATTTTTCAAAGGGATTTAAGAAGTTATATCTTTTTCTAGGTCTATTATTTAATTTTAGCACAACTCGATCTATCTCTTGTTGCTTTATATTTTCAAAGTTATATTTTTTAGGGAAATACTGTCTGACTAAACCATTTAAAAGGTGTTTTAAATTACGAAGCTGTTTATTAATTGATTTAAAATAAATATTAATTTAAAAAATTTGGCCATGGAAATGGATAATAGTATTTTAAAAGATAGAGCAATTCTTAAATCTATCTGTGGATAGGTAAATAAGTTTATTTAGAAGCTAAAATACTAAATGTAAAATATAGAATTGTACAATAGTATTTAGTACTTAATGGAGGTTAATCTAATTTTAGGAGTGTATAAATTTCTTAAGGTTCTCTTTTAAGCTATTTTTACAAATGAAAAAATACAAAAATTTTTGAAAAAATATTAGTGTAAGAAAAACAGACAAAAGGCATACTTTTTCGACTAAAAACATATTTGGAGTAAAAAAACAATAAATAATTCCTTTCTTCATAAAAATTCTTGCTATTTTAGTGCATTAAAACAAGTTATTAACCTATTACTAACAAAAGTATTGTTGGTAATTTAAGTTTAAATTGTTATGAGGCCTTTATATACAATTACATGCGAAGTTATTTCGGTACTAATTTTAGCCCTTTTTTCAGGTTATAAATTAGAGGCTCAGATTATACCTAGACCAGAAATAAGAAAAGGGCAAGCTTTTTGTTTTGTAAATCCTATAAATAGACCACCTCTTGCTACTTTTTCGATAAGGGCTTCGACTAGAGGGGGTAATTTCCCTAATGGTACAGAATTTATATTAAGACTTTCTAATAAATCTGGGGAGTTTAATGAAAATACAATTGTAATTGCAGAAACATTAAGTGCAGAAGACAGAATAGATTTTATTGATTTTTCTTATCCTTTTCAAGATGGAGAAGGAACCAATATAGGAAGTGCTACTTACAGAACTAGAATTGAAATTAAAGATGGATCCATACCCGAAGGAGGAAGATCCGAAGAATTTTCAGTTTTTTATTATGATGGTACTAGATTTAATATTACACCAGGGGCATTATGTCAGTTTGGTGTATTAACAGCAGAAGAGTTGCCTAATGTTTTAACTCCAGACACTCCACCTACACGTGTAGAAAAATATATTTGGTTTAGAAAGGTGGGTACTGGAGATTTTGAAGTAATTCCAGGGGAAGAAAGTAACACCATTTTTGCGGATGTTGCAGGAACCTATTTTTATACTACAGATTTAGGAAGTTGTATGGGATTTATACCCGAAGCAAGATCAAATCAAGTAGAAGTATTTGAAGCTAGAATTACAGCAGTACCAGCGTTTACAATTTCGGCAAGTGGTCCAATAAATTTTTGTGCTTCAGAAAGTGTGGTACTTCAAAGTACTGTTACCGATCCTATGTTTTTTTATCAATGGGTTAGGGATGATCAAGAATTAAGAGGAGAAAATAGTCCTTCTATTACTGTAACAGGTATCGAAGCACAAGGGGATTATAGATTAAGAATAACAGATATTTCAGAACGTTTAAGCGCTTGTGCCACACCGTCCGATAATTCAATTTTTATAAGTTTAAAAAACCCCTTGATTAATTTCCCTAGTTCTCAAGAATTAATTGTATCAGATATCCCAGGCCAAGATGAAGTATTAACTGTAGAAGTTACAGGAGAAGAGCCTAGAACTATTGTTTGGATGAAGGATGATGTAGATATTCCAGATTCCAATAGACTTTCAATAGTGGCATCAGGACCAGGTAAATACACGGCCAGAGTTTCTGGTTCTTCATGTACTATAAACCAAGATATTACAGATAATGAAATTGAAGTAATAGCTATTAATAATATAAATATAAATATAGACTATGATAACCCTAGTTATTTTGATTGCGAACTGGGGCAAGTAGGTCTTACAATTAATTCGGTTACCACTATTTTTAATGGTATAGAAAGGCCTATAGATGTTACTGTTTTCGAATCAAATATTAGATGGTTGTATTCGCCTAATTTTGATTTGGTAAATAATACTATTGTTTCAGATTTTGTAGACCCTTCTATAGTATTAGAAAATTCAGGAAGTAATGGAAGCTATCAAGCAGAAATAGCTTTAGGGTCTAATGTGTTTTTATCCAATATAAGAGATGTAAAATTAAATGCTTCGGGTTTATTTATAGAGATTGGATCGAGCACACAACTTTCCGACGATAACAACACTATAGAACTTAGTGTAACACTTCCCGAGGATGCTATAGATTCGTTATATCGCTTTAGATGGTTAGAAATTATAAGTTTAGGACAAGAAAAAGAAATTCCAACACTAGAAGGTATTTCCTTTACAGATAACCCAGTATTAATTAATACTCCTGGGCAATATACCGTAGAGGTAACCGTTGATGGTTGTCCAGAAGAAAGATTAGAAAGCATAGATATAAGTTCGGTATCTAATGTAATTCCTAATGTAATTACCCCTAACGAGAGTAATAATAGAAATTGGGTTTTGCCTAGAGAGTTTACAGATCAATCAGATATATCGGTAACGATTTATACGGCAAATGGAGAGGTCGATTTCTCTGTTCCTTCTAACTATACAGGACAGTGGCCAAGAGAGTCAGGTTCTAATGGAGTGGGTACCATTTATTATTATATTATAAGTAGAAATAACAGTCCTGTGGAAAAAGGAGCCATAACATTAATTAGATAGAGTATATGAGTAAAAAACTATCTTTATTCTCTGTTTTATGCTTGGTATTACAAGTACTTACAGCACAAAACCAAGAAATTGCGGGTCCTCCTACGCAAGCAGTCCACAATGCCTTAAAATACAATCGATTTTTGTTTAATCCTGCCTTTTCGTATAATCAAAAAGCCGCAGAATCTGGAGATAAAAATGGATATATATCTGTATACGGTCGTTTAGAAAAAATAGATTTTGAAGATGCTCCAAGAAACCTAAATGCAACCTATAGTAAGACTATTAACGAAAAAATGAGTATTGGGGCAGGAGTCTTTCAGCAAAATATTGGGGCTATATCACATTTTGGAGCCATAGCAAACTATATTTACAATATAGAATTTAATAGAGATACTCATATGGCTTTTGGTGCTAATGTATCTTACCAAAGGGCGGGTTTAAAATCAGATATTAGAACAACAGATGCTGTAGAAAATAGTGTAATCCTTGGCGATTTTGATGGGACATCACTACTTAGAATATCTCCTGGTTTGAATATTAATTATAGAAACTTCGATTTTGGATTGGTCGCAAGAAACATCGTAAACGCTTCTATAGGGGGGAATAAAAATTTATATAAATCTAATACTTTTGTTGTGCACGGGATGTATTCACGCCCATTAGCTAGGAGATCTCCTAATACAATAAGAGGGATGCTTTATGTAGAAAAAGAAACAGAACTAGATGCTGTTTTGGGGTTAAATGGTTTTATTGAAAATGAAAAATACGGTTTTGCTCAGTTAGGATATAATCAAACTCATGGTATTTCTTTAGGTTTAGGCTTTAATATTACAAGACAAGCTACAATAGGTTATACTATAGAAAGAGGTTTGGGGGATGCGGATGTTTTTGGATTAAATCACGAATTTACATTGGCTTATAACTTTGTAGAACCAGAGCGTAGAGGGCGCAGAAAACCTTCTACACCAAAACTAAAGCGTAAATTACCAAAACGTAATGAAATTAGTAAAGCCGAAAAATTATTGGCTTTAGAAGAAGCAAGAAGGCAGCAAGAAGGCAATTTAGCTAGTTTACAAGATGCTAAAGATAAAGCAGCATTGCTACGTAATTCGGCATTGCAAGATGCAGAAGAAAAAGATAAAGCAAGCGAGTTAGTTCGTACAGTAAGTTTACAAATAGACGATAACGATTTAGATAAGGCCAAATCTACTCTAGAAAGAATCCAACAAAGTAAGTATATCTCTGAAGAAGATAAAAAAGCATTAGCTTCTAAGTACATTAAAAAAGTAGAAATATCGCAAGATATAGAAGCAGAAGAAGTAAGAATAGCAGAGGAAACCAAATCGAAAAATAGTGCAAGGGCCTTGTTGGCAAGAACAACAAAGTTAATTAACGATAAAAATAGTATAGATGCAGAAGCTACTTTAGATTTAATACAAGCTAGTAAATATATTTCGGAGGAAGAAAAAAGGCAAATTACAAGTAGACTATCACTTTTAAAACAAGAAAAAGAAACTCAAGCATTAGCTATAGTAGAGGAAAGTGAAAGAAAAAAAGCATCGGAGTTATTACGAACAACAAGATTGTTAATAGAGGAAGGCAATATAGAAGAAGCTAAAGCACAAGCAGGATTAATAAGAGAAAATAAATTTATTCCAGAAGCAGAAAAGCAAGCACTTTTAGCAAGATTAGAAGGAAAATTACAAGAAAGAGAAGCTATAGCATTAGAAGAAGAAAACCAAAGAAAAGCATCGGAGTTATTACGAACAACAAGATTGTTAATAGAGGAAGGTAATATAGAAGAGGCTAAAGCAAAAGCAACATTAGTAAGGCAAAGTAAATTTATTCCAGATGCGGAAAAGCAGACACTTTTAGCAAGACTAGAAGAAAAAGTACAAGAGAAACAGACTATAGCATTAGAAGAAGAAAATAAAAGAAGAGGTGCCGAATTATTAAGAACTACGACACTTTTATTAGAACAAGAAAAGGTAACAGAAGAAGAAGCTCAAAATAAGATTAATGAGATTAATCAAAATGAATTTATAGCTGAAGAAGAAAAAAATAAGATATTAAGTAAGCTAAAAAGAATATTAGTAAAACAGGAAGTAGCAGAAACGGAAGATGGCAAAATTGTAAGTACACTAAAGCGTATTGAAAATACAGAAACAGAAGAAGAAAAATCTGCAAGATTAGCAGAACAAGCTCGTTTAGAGGAAGAAGCTAGAGAAGTGGAAGCAGCCCGTTTAGCAGAACAAGCTAGAATAGCGCAAGAAGCAGAGGCTATAAGATTAGCAGAGCAAGCTCGTTTAGAGGAAGAAGCTAAAGAATTACAAGCAGCCCGTATAGCAGAGGAAAAAAGAGAGGCTTTTGTAAAGGAGACCGAATCGATATCTTCTACAGGAACTCTTGAAGATATTAAAGCAAGAGCAACATTAGTACGCACTTCTAAATTAATACCAGAAGAGGAAAAGCAACAAATCTTAAGCCGCTTAACTAGAGTAATAGAGACGAAACAAGTCGAAGAAGAGGCTGCAGAAACACTAAGAGTAGAAAAAGCAAAAGAAAAAGAAGCTTTTGTAAAAGAGACCGAATCGATATCTTCTACAGGAGGTATAGAAGATCTTAAAGCAAGAGCAACATTAGTGCGTACCTCTAAATTAATATCAGAAGAGGAAAAGCAACAAATCTTAAGTCGCTTAACTAGAATAATTGAAAACAAAGAAGCCGATATAGCGGCAGAAGAAGCTCGTGCTCTAGAAGCAAAAGAAGTTTTTGTAAAGGAGACTGAATCGATATCTTCTACAGGAACTCTAGAAGATATTAAAGCAAGAGCGACATTAGTACGTACTTCTAAATTAATACCAGAAGAGGAAAAGCAACAAATCTTAAGCCGCTTGACTAGAGTTATAGAAACTAAAGAAGCAGAGCAGGAAAAATTAGTAGAAGAAGCTAGAATAGCTAGAGAAGTAGAACAAGCAAGGTCGGCAGAGCAGGCCCGCTTAGCAGAAGAGGCAAGACAAGCAGAATCAGCTCGTATTGCCGAGGAAGCTAGAATAGCTAGAGAAGCAGAACAAGCAAGGTTGGCAGAGCAAGCCCGCTTAGCAGAAGAAGCAAGACAAGCAGAATCAGCTCGTATTGCCGAGGAAGCTAGAATAGCTAGAGAAGTAGAACAAGCAAGGTTGGCAGAGCAGGCCCGCTTAGCAGAAGAGGCAAGACAAGCAGAAGC
>CALGNG010000144.1 GCA_937958735.1 uncultured Aquimarina sp.
CTAGACGAAGTAATTATAAGAGATCAAACTTTAATACCTACCAGCAATACTTTCCAATTAACAAAAATAGAATTAACCGAAAACCCTATTGGAATCTCTAAAGTTATCGAAATGGATGGTCGTAAAATAGGATACTTACTATATAACAGCTTTACTTTTGCATTCGAAGAACAATTAAACAACGAATTTCTAAAATTTAAAACCGCAGGTGTTACCGACTTTGTTTTAGATTTACGTTATAACGGTGGCGGTAGTGTTGCTACAGCCAATGCTTTAACAGGGATGATTACAGGTGGATTAACTGGAGAAATTTTTACTAAAGCAAAATGGAACAGCCAATTGCAAGCTAGATTAGAAAATGAAAACCCAGATAATTTAATGGATACGTTTGTAAACACTACCTCTAATGGAACGGCTTTAAACTCTATTGGAATGAGCAAGTTATATGTAATTACTTCCAAAAGACAAACAGCCTCTGCCAGCGAATTAGTTATAAATAGTTTACGTCCCTATATAAACGTAGTAGTAATTGGCGACCTCGAAGGTACTGTAGGGAAATCCCAAGCCTCTTCTACTTTTTACGATTCCCCAAACCTTAGCAGAGAAAATGCCAACCCAAATCATAAATACGCCATTCAACCTTTAATTTTTAAAACCGTAAATCGCAATGACCAAGGAGTTCCTAATCAAGGAATTTTTCCAGATATCCCTGCAACAGAAAATATTACTAATTTAGGTATACTAGGAGATAGTAACGAACCACTATTAAAACTAGCCATAGACGATATTACAGGACGTTTTAGCACAAGTGCAAAACAGTTACCTATTCTATTAGGAAGTTATGTAGGTAACAATGCACAAAATCAAACCACATACCAACGTATGTATACTTCTAAAGAGTTTTAATTTTTGATAAAAAATTAATAATAATAATAAAGCCCGATAATCTTAGATTATCGGGCTTTTAGTATTTTAGCATTTCGTAAAAGTGATGCCTACAATAAATGATTAATATTTCTCCCAAAACTCTTCAAGATTTAGAATTTAAAACCGTTTGCCTACAAGTTTCCGAATACTGTATTACAGAAAAAGGAAATCAAAAAGCATTAGAAATGGTTCCGTTCGAAGAAGTCTATATATTAAGAGACGAACTCTTTAAAGTTAACGAATACAAATCTTCGTTTTTACAAGATGGAAAAATTCCAAATCACGGTTATGATATTATAGACAAAGAAATTAAACTTCTAGGAATAGAAAATACATTTTTAGAAGCCTTAAGTCTAAAAAAAATAGTTTCGCTAAACTCTAATGTTAACGACCTACTAGTATTCTTTAAAAAGAAAAAAGAGCTTTACCCTACCCTAGCCAACCATGCATTAGAAATCACTTTTACCCAAGATATTATTCTTAATATAGAAGCTATTATAGATCGTTTTGGAGTAGTAAAAAATAGTGCCTCGCAAAACTTGAATCAAATCCGTAAAGCCATTTTAAATGTGCAATCCCAATTAAATGGAAGTTTTGGAAGAGACCTAAGCAGATATAGTGGACAAGGCTACCTAGACGATATTAGAGAAACCGTAGTAGATAACCGTCGCGTATTGGCCGTAAAAGCTATGTATCGCCGTAAGGTTAAAGGTGCAGTAATGGGAAGTTCTAAAACAGGAAGTATAGTATATATAGAACCAGAGGCTACTAGAACTTATAATAACGAGTTAAGCAATCTACTCTACGAGGAGCGCGAAGAGGTAGTACGTATTTTAAAAGCACTAACCGATATAATTAGACCCTATTCCGAAATTTTAGATAGTTTCCAAGAATACCTAAGCGCCATAGATTTAATAAGTGCTAAAACAAAATATGCCGAAAGTATGAACGGCATATTACCCAAAATTTCTAAAGAAAGAGATCTATTTTTAAAAGACGCCTATCATCCTTTACTATATTTAAATAATAGATCTAAAGGAGAACAAATTTTTTCTCAGACCATACATTTAGAAGAAGGAAGCCGCATTATTGTAATATCTGGCCCCAATGCAGGCGGTAAAAGTATTACCCTAAAAACTGTAGGATTATTACAAATAATGATTCAAAGTGGACTATTAATACCCGTGCACGAGTACAGTCGCGTTTGTTTATTTGATACAATTTTAACCGATATTGGAGATAATCAGTCCATAGAAAACCACTTAAGTACCTATAGTTATCGTTTAAAGAATATGAATTATTTTTTACGAAAATGTAATCAAAACACCCTATTTCTTATCGATGAATTTGGAACAGGTTCCGATCCCGAATTAGGAGGCGCTTTAGCTGAAGCGTTTTTAGAGGTCTTTTACGAACGAGAAGCCTTTGGTATTATAACTACCCACTACGCCAATTTAAAAATGCTGGCTAACGAGTTACCTGCCATAACCAATGCCAATATGTTGTTTGACGCGCAAAGCTTACGCCCCTTATTTAAATTGCATCTGGGAGAAGCTGGAAGCTCTTTTACCTTTGAGGTAGCCCAACAAAATGGCATTCCTTTTAGCCTAATTAATAAAGCCAAAAAGAAAGTAGAACGTGGTAAAATCCGTTTCGATAAAAGTATTGCCAATTTACAAAAAGAACGTTCCAAGTTAGAAAAAACTAGAAATAAGCTTTCCCACGAAGCCAATAAAGCTGGAGACGAGAAAGACAAGCTTGAAAAAACTAACGAACGAGTACAAAAAAAGTTAGAGAGCTATCAAGAATTATACGATTCTAATCAACGACTAATTTACTTAGGTAATAAAGTAAAAACCTTAAGCGAAACTTATTATAGAAACAAGAAAAAACGTTCTTTAGTAGATGAGTTTATGAAAATTATTGAAATTGAAAATTCGAAAATAAAAAAAGAAAGTGCCAAGCAGCGTAAAGTAAAAGAAATAAAAGAGAAAAAAATAAAAGAAGAGGTTACCAAAAAAGTAGAAGTAATTAGAAAGGAAAAAGAAAAGAAAAAAACCGAAATAGAAGCCCAAGAAAAAACCAAACCAAAAGTCTTATTAAAAATAAACGATCGCGTACGTATGTCGGACGGTAAAGCTGTAGGAACCATAGATAAACTGGAAAAAGATAAAGCCATTGTTAACTATGGCTTATTTACTACCAATGTAAAAGTAGATTTATTAGAACTAGTGGAAAGAGCTAAAAAATAGGTTTCCTATACTTGTCAATATTCCTTCTAAAAAATCAATCTAACTTAAAAGCAGATCATAAAAAAGTAGACTACTTCAATAAATTATAATGAATTTAAAATTAACCAGTTATCAACTATATTTTTACAGAAAATCTAATTTTAAAAAGATAAACTCACTTTCCGTTCTTTTCTTTTTTCTTCTTATTTTTAGTTCTTAAATTCTACAATTAAGTTATAAAAATTGTAAAAAATGAAATTAAAGACCTTGTTTTGAACCAAAACAAAAAATAATGTCTAAAAAATGTCCCTGTGGTAGCAATTCCTTCTATAGTGATTGTTGCCATAAAATACACACCAATATAGTTAATGCTCTTACTCCAGAACAGCTAATGCGTTCTAGATACACAGCATTTACCATGGCCAATATTAATTATTTAATGATAAGCTGGCATAGTACTACTAGAGATAACTCCCCTGCATCTAAAAAAGAACTAATGCAATGGTCTAAAAGTGTGACATGGCTAAAATTAGAGATTTTAAACACTACCGTAAATACAGTAGAATTTAAGGCTTATTTTTATGAAAACGGAACATTAGAATGTATCCACGAAAACTCACTATTTATTAAAGAAAATAACCATTGGGTTTACCTAAAAGAATATTATTAATATAGTTATAATGGCTAGTCTTTATATTTAAAAACGAAGAAGTATAATCGTTCTTAAAACAATCTATCAAGATATTATTCTAGACTTATAATTGATACAATGTTGTTACAATTACTCCTTTATTATTGTTTAAAACAGTTTTTGCTAATTGTTTTTGCCCTGTAACCTTTAAATTAAATGGTGGTGCTAATAAGTCCAATCCACTTTTCTTTTTAAGCCTAATACCTTGCCCAGAAATAATATCTTTATTAGGTACAAAATTACCTTCTGGCAAATGTTCTGTTACAAGAACATATTTAAAGTTAACTAATTTACTTATTACACACTGTACCTCGTAGTTAGATAAATGTTGTAATACTTGCCTTAAAATAGCACAGTCTGCAAAAGGTAACGGATCTATTGCTATATCTAAACAATAAAATTCTAAATTTTCTTCATCAAATCTATCTTTATTATAAGCTATAAGGTTTTCTACAATATCTACAGCTATATATTTTTGGCTATATTTTACCAACTCTTTCCCTACATTAAAGTCTCCACAGCCCAGATCGCATACGGTAATTGTTTTTTTAAAAGACTTTAAAAATAATAGTAGCGCCTTTAGGTAAGGGTTTACTACTTCTAGATCATGTGATCCTGCTCCCGAATAAAAATGCGATCCATTAGTTCCCCAAAGCCCCATCTCGTATACCTGCTCCAT
>CALGNG010000145.1 GCA_937958735.1 uncultured Aquimarina sp.
CTTTAGTTCGGTACAACTATTAGCCAATAAAACCAATACGAATAGTAATAATTTGGTTACGGTAAGTGTCCATGGCAGACCATGGAAGGCTTTGGATGCAGCACTAATAAGGCAATTACCATTAATAGGTGTTTTAACAGATAAAGAAAAAAGTCCCCAAGCTATAGCAAAAAGAGCAATGCAATACGGGTATCATAATTATAGCATTAGTATTGGCGAAGATTTAGAAGGAGAAACAGAGCGTATTCAAAACCTTTCTTTAGAAGAAGCTTCTACAAAAAAATACCATTCACTAAACTGTGTTTTGTTACATAAAAAAACATTGCGTAAACAACAATTTGGTATTAAGGATACCGACTTTGTGGGGTTAGAAGGTAGGCCTAATATGATTACAAAAATGCCTATACGTTTAACTACTCTAAACCTGTTAGAAGTATTAGATATCCATACGTTATGGGATATTGGATTTTGTACAGGGTCTATAAGTATAGAAGCCCAATTAAAAAACCCAGATCTAGACATAATAGCCTTTGAAAAAAGAGCAGAATGCGAAGCTATAATGCAAAAAAATAAAGAACAATTTGGAGCATTAGGCATTAGTACGGTTATGGGCGATTTTTTTATTAAAGACCTTAACCAATACCCCAAGCCAGATGCTGTTTTTATAGGTGGGCATGGAGGAAGGTTGGCAGAATTATTAGAATTATTAGAAAAAAATATTCCTTTAGGGACGCGTATTGTTATTAATGCAGTACAAGAAAAAAGTAAAACTGTTTTTATAGAAAGTAGCCAAAAAATGGGGTGGACCATTACAGAAGACCTTAATATAAGTATAGGGGCACACAATCCAATTAGGTTATTAAAAGCAGTTAAAAAGTAAGTAGAAATATGGCAGATAATATAGTAAAAGTAGCAATACTAAGTTTTACAGATCAAGGTTTACAAATAGCAAAAACATTACAAAAAGAATTTTATAGAAGCAAATTGTTTACCACCCGTACTGTTGTAGAAACTAAAGACTGCAAGAAAATCGATTCGGTATCCATATTAATGGAAGACTCTTTTCAGAAATACGATGCCTGGATTTTTATAGGCGCTTTAGGAATTTGTGTTCGCAGTATTGCGGCTTATATTGCCGATAAGAAAACAGATCCAGCGGTAATAAATATAGACGATCAAGGCAAGTTCGTACAATCTGTACTAAGTGGGCATATTGGTAAGGCCAATAATTTAAGTCTTCAAATAAGTAGAATACTACAAGCCCAACCTGTAATTTCTACCTCTAGCGATTTGCAAAACCTTTGGAGTTTAGATACCCTAGCAGACCAATACGCTTGGAAAACTAAAAAACAGGCAGATATTAATAAAACCATTTCGTTATTTGTAAACAAACAACCTACGGCATTGGTATTAAAAATAACCGATAGAGGTACAGAGTGGTTAGAAAAAACCAGTCCAGACTTTGTAAGCATTTATTATAAAATAGAAGACGTAGATATTAGTAAATACAAGTTGCTGTTATATGTGGGTTACGAAAACATAGATGTAAACATCCCTTCGTTGGAATTTTATGCCCCTTGTATAGCTGTGGGAAGCGGTTGTGCAAAAGATATAGAACCCCCATTATTAGAAATGGGATTACAGGAAGAATTGGTAAAACAAGGAGTAGCCATAGAAAGTGTATATGCTATAGGGTCGGCAAGTATAAAAGAACAAGAACAAGCCTATTTAGATTTTGCTATGGCATACGATATTCCGTTTATTACCTATACAGGAGAAGAGCTTAATACTGTAGAAGTTGCTAACCCATCGGAAACCGTAAAATCTAAAGTAGGTGTTTATGGTGTTTCGGAAGCCGTTTCGGTTTTAATTAGCGGTACGTCAAAATGGTTAGTAGAAAAAACAAAAGTAACCACGATGTCGGGTAAAAAGTTTACCTATGCCTTATCGATTTCTGCAGCCTATATAAGAAAAGCACGTATAGCCATTGTAGGGGCAGGTTCTGGCGATCCAGAATTATTAACCTTAAAAGGGCAAGCAATTTTAGAAAAAGCAGACTGTATTTTATATGCGGGTAGTCTAGTGCCCGAAGCTTTAACACATATGGCAAAAGAAGGGGCATTGGTTCGTAATTCGGCATCGATGACCTTGGAAGAACAAATCTCTATTATAGACACCTATTACGAGAAGGGGAAAAGCATTGTAAGGCTACATTCTGGCGATCCATCGATATATGGAGCGATACAAGAACAAATGACGATTTTTGATGAAAAAGGATACGATTATTATATTGTACCAGGCATATCATCGTTCCAAGCCGCTGCTGCTTATTTAAAGTCAGAATTTACCATACCAGAAGTAGCCCAAACCATTATTTTAACAAGAGGAGAAGGCAATACTCCAACACCAGAGCACGAAAATATAGCAGACATGGCAAAGTTAAGAGCTACAATGTGTATTTTTTTAAGTGCAGGAATTGCCAAAAAAACGCAAAACGAGTTATTGGAACACTATCCAGAAGATACCCCTTTAGCTGTCTTGTACCGTGTTAGTTGGGAAGATGAACAGGTATGGACAGGAACGTTAAAAGATCTGGTTTCGATTATAAAACAAAATAAACTAACCCGTACCGTTTTAATTGTGGTGGGAGAAGCTGTAGGAGCTAGAAAAAATAGGTCGTGGTTGTACGACGATAAATGGCAACATATTTTTAGAAAAAAAGAGAAACAAACGATTAAGGAATTAGCCTAGTAGGTCATAGGCTTTAGCTTATTGCAGCTTTATTTAAAACTAATAGATAACACAAATAATCGAAACCTGTAAAATGATTTTAATTTTTGGAGGAACAACAGAAGGCAAACAAGTAGCATCTATTTTAGAGGAGTTGCAGTTGGGG
>CALGNG010000146.1 GCA_937958735.1 uncultured Aquimarina sp.
TAAAAGGAGGGTCTTTAACAGAAGAATATGCTAAGGAGTTAGAGGTAGATTATACCCAAGGAGTGTATATAGCCGAAATTGTAAAAGGAGGTGGAGCAGAAAAAAGTGATTTACGTATAGGAGATATTATTAAAAAGATAGACTATAAAACTATTAATAAGTTTACAGATTTAGTAGGGTACCTAAATAGTAAAAGACCAAACGAAACACTTAACGTTATAGTAGTTAGAAAAGGGAAAGAATTAAATATTCCAGTAACATTGTCTTTAGACGAGCATTTTCAATTAAAAGATGTAGGAGTAGAGGTGACTAATGCAACCGAAGAAGAATTGGCTAAATTTAATGCTAAATCGGGAGTTAAAATTAGTAGGGCTTTAACACCAAGGATGGAACAATATGGTCTGGTGGGTATAATTATTACCGAGATAGATGAGAAAAAAGTAAGCAGTGTAGAAGAAGTTAGGAGTATTATAAAAAGCAAATCTAAAGACGAAAGTATTATGATTACTCTACTGGATAAATATGGAGAAGAAAAACGTTTTGTTTTTGATTAAGCTAACTCAAATAGAGTTTATATATTTGCCACCTTTATAGGTGGCTTTTTTATTATTCATATTCAAATAAAAAAGTAATATTAAACGTTACATTACACAAATAATAAAGCAACATGAAACAAGTACTAACACTCGCATTTACTTTAATTACTTTTTTTAACGTATTCTCTCAAGAAAACGAAGACAATGAAACTATAAATACGCCTAAGAGTATAAAAGATCAGTTTGAGTTTATTTACAATAAATCTAATAACTATAGCCAATTTAAAGTAGTAAAGCGCGATTGGTTAATAAATTTAAAAACACAAACTTTAGATTCTATAAAAAATGTTGCAGAGCAATTAGATAAGGCAGATCTTAAAATAAAAGAACAACAATCTTCTATTTTTCAATTAAATAAAAATTTAGATGCAGTAAAAAATGAATTAACGGTGGTAACAGAAGAAAAGGATGCTATGCCTTTTTTGGGAATGAATTTAACTAAATCCTCATACTCTACTATTATGTGGAGTATAGCAGGGGCATTATTAGTTTTTTTAGCCTTTTTTATATATAAATTTAATCAGAGCAATGCCATTACTAAGAATGCACAACAAAATTTAAAAGAATTGGAGTTAGAATTCGAAGATCATAGACGTAGAGCTTTAGAAAGAGAACAGGTGGTTATGAGAAAGCTTCAGGATGAATTAAATAAGAAGAAATAAGTAATAGCATAATGTATTTGTAGGTTTTTTCTTTGTTTATAAAGAGCTAGCTTAGTCTTAACGTTAAGATAATCGATATTTTTGATAATCTACTAGTAACAAGTTGTGTGTTATATTGTTTAGTCCTACTTTAGTGCCACCTTTTTATTTAAAGAAGAACTAATGAGCACTAACAAAGAACTAGAACAATTTAAAATATTAGTAACAGGAGCAGCCGGATTTATAGGCTCTAATCTTTGCGAGGCTATTTTAGAAAAAGGGGGTACTGTTGTGGCCCTTGATAATTTTGCTACAGGTCACAAAAAAAATATTTCTGCACTCAATAAGTATCCAAATTTTACTTTTATAGAAGGGGATATCCGTAATATAAAAGACTGCCATAAGGCCTGTGATGGAGTAGATTATATATTACATCAAGCTGCTTTAGGATCAGTACCCAGATCTATTAACGACCCTATTACGACTAATGAAGTAAATGTAAGCGGTTTTTTAAATATGTTGGTTGCTGCACGAGATGCTAAAGTAAAGCGTTTTATTTATGCAGCTAGTTCTTCTACCTATGGGGATTCTAAGTCCATGCCTAAAGTAGAAGAAGTTATAGGGAAACCACTATCGCCCTATGCCATTACAAAATATGTGAATGAGTTGTATGCAGATAATTTTAAAAAGACTTACGATTTAGATACCATAGGATTAAGATACTTTAATGTATTTGGACGTAAACAAGATCCTAATGGGGCTTATGCAGCGGTAATTCCAAAGTTTGTTATGCAGTTTATGAAACACGAGTCTCCTGTAATTAATGGAGATGGTTCATTTTCTAGAGACTTTACTTACATAGATAATGTAATTCAAATGAATTTTAGGGCAATGTTAGCCGATCATCCAGATGCTGCAAACAATGTTTATAATACGGCGTATGGAGAACGTACTGATCTTGTTGAATTAACTACATTATTAAAAGAGTATTTAAAGGAATATGATCCAGAGATAGCTAATGTAGAGATTAAATTTGGACCAGAAAGACAAGGAGATGTTCCTCACTCTTTAGCATCAATAGACAAAGCAAAAAGACTGTTAAACTATAATCCAGAATTTGATATAAAGTCAGGATTAAAAGAAGCCGTTTCTTGGTATTGGGAAAACTTGAAGTAAAAGCCACTTTTTTATTTTAATTATGGAAAACATAAAAATAGCAGTAATAGGTCTAGGTTATGTAGGCTTACCATTGGCACGATTGTTTGCAACTAAATTTTCTGTTGTAGGCTTTGACATTAATATAGAACGTGTTTCTGCATTGCAAATAGGGAAAGATAATACCTTAGAAGTAAGTGAAGACCAATTAAATTCAGTTTTAAAAAACGAATCAAATTCAGAAAATGGACTATTT
>CALGNG010000147.1 GCA_937958735.1 uncultured Aquimarina sp.
AATCGCATCACTAAAATCTTTATCATAAGCACTCATTGCCTTAGCAATAGTTCCAGAAGCACCTCCAGATCTAAAAAAATTACGTACTGTTTCTTGCCCAGCACCTATTTCGTTAAAAGTTCCATAAATATTTTTATTTAGGTTAATGCGTAAACATTTACTTTTTATAGAGGGGATAGGATCAAATTCGTGGTCACCAACAATAGTAATTGCCATAGGTTTGAGGGTCTAATATTTATTGTAAAGTTAACAATACAAAGAAGTATTAAAAAGAGCTTTGCTAAATTTTATGGAATTAATTTTTTTGATGATTATTTTGAATCAAAATGTGTTAATTTGTAAAAAAAATGTGTTGAAACTAACTTTTTTAGGTACAGGGACTTCTCAGGGTGTTCCCATTATAGGGAGTAACCACCCTGTTTGTTTAAGTAAGAACTTTAAAGATAAGAGATTACGTACTGCTTGTATGTTTTCTTGGGAAGACAATATTAATTATGTAATAGATGTAGGTCCCGATTTTAGACAACAAATGCTTAGGGCTAATGTTAATAAGCTAGATGGTATTTTAATAACACACGAACATACAGATCATGTAATTGGTTTAGATGATATTAGACCATTTTTTTATAGAGAAAAAAAAGACATGTCTCTGTATGCCGAAAAAAATGTTTTTGATGCTCTAGCAAAAAGGTTTCATTATATTTTTGATTCGGAAAATAAATACCCAGGTGCTCCAGATGTGGATATAAATGCTATAGACGACATTAATCCTTTTGTAATAGGAGGGAAGACAGTACAGCCTATTCGTCTAATCCATGGTAAACTTCCTATTTTGGGGTTTAGGATAGAGGATGTAGCATATTGTACAGATGTAAAAACGGTTCCAGAAGAATCGTTAAAATATTTTAAGCAATTGGATGTTTTGGTAATTAATGCATTAAGAGAAGAAGAGCATTTTTCTCACTTTACATTAAAAGAAGCCTTAGCATTTATAGATTTGGTACAACCCCAAAAAGCGTATTTAACACATATTAGCCATCTATTAGGTTTCCATGACGAAGTGGAAGCAAAGCTGCCAGAAAACGTGCATTTAGCTTATGATGGTTTGATATTGGATTTATAAAATTAATAAGATGAAGAATACCAAAATATTTATTTACCTATTTGCTTTTGCATTATTGTATATCCTATTTCAGCGCGTTAATGTAGGGAAGAAAATAAAAGTAGATGCACAGAAAATTGAAAAACTTAGTGGAAAATTAAAAGAGGTAAATAAGGTAAAAGATTCATTAGAAAACGAAACCTTAGAACTTAGTTATTTTGATTTGCGTTTTGATGATTATGGTGGGGAATATATAGAAGATCAAGGTTTTTCTGTAGAAGCTATAGAATCTTTAGTATTAGATACCTTAATAGAAGCGAATACAGCAGGAGAGGATAATCCTTTTGTGCCTTTAGTGGGTATGGAAGGTACTACAAAAATAGACCGAGTAAAATTGCTAAATCATAAATGGGCTATAGCAGATTTTACAGACGGTACTTATTGGGGACAGGTATTGTATTTATACGAGTTTAATAAAGATAAAACTTTGCGTTTAGATGTAATTAGTTCGCATTTATACCCTAAGATAAAATAGGATATCTAAGGTTAGGGATAACTTAAAATCTAATATTTATAGTGAGATATAAAAAAATCCCATGAATTAATTCATGGGATTTTTTAGTGTGTAAATTGTTTAGTAAAACTCTAAGTAAAATAATTATTATTCGGCAACTTTAATTTCTACCCTTCTATTAGTTTGTCTTCCTGCTGCAGTAGCATTTGTGGCAATTGGATTAATTTCGCCAAATCCTACAGCATTTAAGCGAGAAGCTGTAATACCTCTTTCTACAAAATAGAGTCTTACTGCAAGAGCTCTTTGTTCCGATAGTAATTGGTTAGATTTTTCGGAACCTACACTATCTGTATATCCATTAATATTAAATTTAGCATTTGGATACTCTTGTAAAATAGTTTCTATAGATTTTAGTGCACTAAAAGTTTCCGAAGTAAAACTAGCTTTTCCAGAACTAAAGTTGATAATTTTAGCATAACTTCCAAGTGTTTTTTCTACCTCTTTTGCTTTTTCGCTATTGGCAACTAAAACTTCTATTTTAGGGCAGCCTCCGTTTTCTGCAACACCAAACTCGTTAGGACATTTATCTAAACTGTCTGGGATAGCATCCCCGTCTGTATCGACAACTTTAGGACAACCTCCATTTTCTTTAATTCCAAAATTGTTAGGGCATTTGTCTAGATCGTCCGGGATAGTGTCCCCGTCGGTATCGATTACTTCTGGACAACCTCCGTTTTCTGCAATTCCAAATTCGTTAGGGCATTTATCTAAATCGTCAGCAATAGAATCTCCATCGGTATCCTTAATTTCTTCTTTAGGGCAACCATTATTTTCTGCTATTCCGGCTATGTCTGGACATTTATCTTCATTATCTACGATACCATCTCCATCTCTATCTTTAATTTTTTTAGTTCTTCCTTTAGAGTAATAAATAGGAATTTTTACACCTACATATACGTCTGCAGATTTAGAATCATCTGAAAATAAATTAGATAATATAGTACCAGATCCAGCATATATAGGTCCTAATCTAAAACCTGCTCCCCAATTAAATCCAGATAGCTGGCGAAAGCCTATTGGCGAATATAAACTGAAGAATTGAGATTCGAAACGAGGTGTAAGTGCAATAGAGTTTTCGATTCTATTGGCATCTGCTTTATTATCTCCAATTAATGATAAATCGGTATTAAGGTTTACGTATAACTTTTTATAAGCATTCCAATC
>CALGNG010000148.1 GCA_937958735.1 uncultured Aquimarina sp.
GGCAAAACGGTGCCTTCTAAATTTAGCTGGGATACTTTTCTAAAATCGTCCATTTTTAAATCGAAAAATGAATTTTCTGGAGCTATTGTTGCTCCTGGCATATTACCTCCTGCCGCATTTATTAAAGCATCAATACTTCCGTATTTATTAAGGATTTTATTTTTCACTTCTTGTAACATGGATTTATTTAAAACATCACATACATAACCGTCGTACTCTCCTCCTATGCCTTTTAGCGTCTCTATCTTTGCATTAATACTTTCTATAGTCCTGCTTAATACTATTATTTTAGCTCCTTGCTTTAATAAATATGTTGCAAGACTACCACCTAGGACTCCTGCACCACCAGTAATTACAATAACTTTATCTTTAATATCAAACATTACTTTACTGTATTACAATTCTAATTTTATTTGTTTTACCATTTTTACGGTTTCTTTTATACTTGCTTCTAATTCTTTATATTTTTTGGATGCTATAAGGTTTTTAGGAAATAATTTAGATCCTAAACCCACGCAATGTACTCCTGCCTGAAACCATATTTTTAAACTTTCTTTTGTGGGCTCTACTCCTCCTGTTGGCATAATGGAAGTCCACGGACAAGGCCCTTTAATAGCTTTTACAAAAGAAGGACCTCCTACTTGTGCTCCAGGGAAAATTTTAACTACTTCTGCTCCTAATTCTTCTGCATAAGAAATTTCGGTAACACTTCCACAGCCTGGCGACCAGCTTACTTTTCTACGGTTACAGACTTTTGCCATTTCTGGATTAACTATTGGAGAGACTATAAAATTAGCTCCTAATTGTAAATACAATGCAGTTGTTGCTGCATCAAAAATAGACCCTACCCCTAATATCATTTCTGGGTATTCTTCTAATACATATTTATTTAATGCTCCAAATACTTCGTGGGCAAAATCGCCTCTATTAGTAAATTCAAATACTCTAATTCCTGCATGGTAAGAAGCTTTTACTATTTGTTTGCACACTTCTATGTCCGAATGATAGAAAACAGGTATTATTCCTGTCTCCTTCATGGTTAATGCAACTTCTATTCTTGAAAATTTCGCCATTTTTTATTTAATAAATTACCTTTCTACGGTACCACCCTCGTTACCACTAATTACACTTTCTACCTCGCTAATTGTAGTACTGTTTACATCCCCATGGATGGTATGCTTAATACAGGCAGCTGCGGTAGCAAAATCTATAATTTTCTTATTGTTGTTTTTATGGGTTAATAATCCATATAATGCCCCGGCAGTAAAAGCATCTCCTCCTCCAACCCTATCTACAATGTGAGTGATTTCGTGTTTTTTTGAGGTGCTTAATTCTTTACCGTCGTACAACACACCTTGTAGTGTGTTATAGGATGCATTTACGGATCCACGTACTGTTTTGATTATTTTTTTTAGGTTCGAGAAACGTGCCATCATTTGATCTGAGATAGACACAAAATCTTCGAATTCTTCTTTAATATTTTTATTTATAATGGGCTGGGGGGTTATCGAAAAATGTAATGCCGCATCTTTTTCGTTCCCAAACATTACATTGGTATAATCCATCAAAGGTGTCATTACCTCGCTAGGTGTTTTACCATATTGCCATAATTTTGTACGGTAATTCATATCGGTAGAGATTACCAATCCTTTTTCATGGGCTACTTTAACGGCCTCCATGCAAACATTAGCGGCATTTTGGGAAATTGCTGCTGTGATTCCTGACCAATGAAACCATGTGGCCTCTTCGAATACAGCATCCCAATCTATCATTTTAGGCTCTATCGTAGACATGGAAGAATAAGCCCTATCGTAAATTACTTTACTGGCTCTTACTGCTGCTCCTGTTTCTAGGTAATAAATTCCTAAACGTTCTCCTCCAAAAACAGTATGCTTGGTGGTTACACCATAATTTCTTAGACCCATTAAGGCTTTTTCTGCAATATCGTTTTTAGGCAAACGGGTAACAAAATCTGTAGGGATTCCAAAACTAGACAAGGAAGCAACTACATTGGCTTCGCTCCCACCATAAACCGCTTCGAAAGTGTTGGCTTGGGCAAATCGCAAATGCCTTTCTGTAGATAATCTTAATAATAATTCTCCAAAGGCAACTACTTTACTCATAATTTTACTATTTATTAAAATGGAACTATTCTTTTAAATTTTGTTTTCTGTTCGAAGAATTTCTAATTAATAATTGTGGTGTTAACGAGACGGATTGGAACTGTTTTATTTCTGCTTTGTTATCCTTTTTATTTAATATAAAATGGGCTATTGTTTCTCCCATTAGTTTTGTTTTTTGGTCTATCGTAGAAAGAGATGGAGTTACGTAATTTGTAAAAGGTTCGTTACTAAAACCTATTATTCCAAATTCACTAGGAACCTCTATTCCTTTTTCTATTAAATAATTCATTGCTCCTAAAGCGGCAAAATCGCTAGAAGAGAAGATGGCATCTGGTGTTTGTTCCAATTGCATTAAGGCTTCTGCTGCCACAGCACCATCGGCTATTTTAGTAGCTACCTCTATTACCAAACTAGGATCCAACACCAAATTATTGTCTTTTAGAGCCCTCTTGTAACCACGGTAACGTTCCTTATAAAGGGGTGTATTTTTATCCATAATAAAATGAGCTATGCGTTGGTATCCCATTTCTATTAAATGTGTTACTGCTTTATATGCCCCATCATAATCGTTTACAGTGACCGAATGTGTTTTTATTTCTTCTACGGGTCTATCAAAAAGAATTAATGAAGTCCCCCCATCTATGATTCTTTTAAGATGGTCTTTTGGATTGTCTCCTTTACTGTGAGACATAACAATGGTGGAGACTTGAGCTTGTAATAGCGTTTCTACACAGCGTAATTCTTTCTCGTAACTATCATGGGATTGACTTATCATAATATTCATTCCATGTTCTTGTACTTTTTCTTCTAAACTTCTAATTACCGAAGCAAATAAACTCCTGTCTGCATAGGGAACAATAACGCCTATTATATTTGTTTTACCTTTTCTTAAGTTAGAGGCTAATACATTTCTTTCGTACCCCATTTCTTTAGCCGCTATGGCTACTTTTTCTTTCATTTTTATACTTATAGACTTATTATCGTTAAGTGCTCTAGAAACGGTAGCGGCAGTGGTGTTTAACTTTTTAGCTATATCGTGAATAGTTATTTTACCCATATACAATGTAATCGATTACGTTTTGTAATCTACAAAAAAATAATTAATTTTTATAATAGTAATCAAAAATATATACTTATGGCCTATTTAGATTAGAAGCTAAAAAAAAGACCGTTCAAAAAAAATTAAACGGTCTCTGGTATTTCTATATTGGTAACTATTATAATCTATAAGCTAGTGTAAGTTGTAAATAATGGTTTTGACCTTCTGCTCTAAGCTCTGTCCTATCCACTTCTATAGCATTGGTTATCCCGTAGCTAGCTCTTAAATTTATCTGGAAATTATCTGTAATATCGTAACCTACACCTCCTATTGCAGAGAATTGTAGTGTTTCGTAATCGTCTCTACGCTCGAATTCCCAAATACGAATTCCTATTTGTGGCCCTGCCGAAAGGGTAAATTTTCTGTAATGAAAGTTTAAAAAAATAGGTAGTTGTAATACGTTAACTGTTAACCTATCGTCCGATGTGGCTACTCCAGAGTTGGTCACATTTACAATATCTCTAACCTTAGAACGCTCTCCTTGTGCAGAGTATTGTAGCTCTGGCTGAATACTAAATTTGTCTGATAAATAGTATTGTGCAAAGAAACCTGCCACAAAACCTATACGCGCATCCGAATCGGAACCTAGACCTATTCCAAATGAATCATCTTCAAAATCAATATCGCTATAATTTGCTCCTAGACGAAAACCGTACCTACTTTGTTGTGCTTGAGTTGCAAAAACAAATAGAGTAGAAGCTATTAATCCTAAAAGTATTTTTTTATTCATTTTCTTAGATATTATTATTATACAATTTTAACACAATCTATTGATCTTTCAAAAGATACGTATTGTTTGACTAGTAATTATATGTTAAAAATAGTCATAATTATCAATAAATCAGATTAATAGCACTATTTTTTTATTTTCTCGTTATAGAGAAACTTTATAATTCCGTCGGCTAAACCTATTTTTGGAACATAGATATTTTGGGCGTTACTCCACTTCATGGCCGATAAAAATATCTTTGCCGCAGGAACTACCACATCGGCTCGGTCATGGTTCATATTTAATTCCCAAATACGTTCTTCGTAAGTTAAAGATTTAAGTAATTGATAATAAGAAGACAGGTACATATAAGTAAGTGGACTACCTTTATCTTTTCCACTATTTTTAAATATGTTGTTTATGTTTCCTCCAGATCCTATTAGGGATATACTTTCGAAATCTTGAGTCTTTTCTTTAATCCAA
>CALGNG010000149.1 GCA_937958735.1 uncultured Aquimarina sp.
ATATTCTCCCACGCAAATTCTCCAAATGAATCTATTCCGAAGTCGGCTCGCGGCGTTGGAACTTCTACTCTTGGATCAATACCTTTTACATCAAAATTAAAAGCTTCCGAAGCCGACAAGAAAATATCTTTATCGCCACCATGAATTTCTTTTTCCCACATAGTCGCAGAGCATTGACGTGCTACATCGGCTACACCAGAATCTAATAAATAATCTCCAGAGATAGGGTTTAATTCGGCATCTAACCTTATTCTAGCTACTCCGTAAGTGTCCTCACAATTTACAACATAGATATAACCATCTCCATCTTTTAAGAAACCTGCTCCATCTGCAGATCCTGCTAAACGGAAATTATTATCTCCTAAAGGCTTATCTGTTGTTGCTATTAAAGAATAAGCTTCTACAAAATTAAACTGTCCAGACATTGCAACCAATGGCTTGGTTACAATACCATTGGATTTATTTGAAAAAATAGCATCTAAAGTAATATCCTTGCCATTTTCTCCATCTTGTCCGTCTGCACCTGCTGCTCCCATTTCACCTTGTGGCCCCTCTAGTCCATCTGTTCCGTCTGTTCCGTCTTCGCAGCTAGAAATTCCTAAAATTAAAATACTAACCAAAATAGACTTGGTTAATAAAGTAGAAAAGTTTTTCATTGTATTTATTGTTTTGGTTTTTTTGATATCACCAAAGCTATTAATGAAAAATTACGAATACGTTAAGGCTCTGTAGTACACAGGTTAATATCCTTTTATTTTTAAGTTAACTAGATTAACACTAGGTTAGGTATAGTGGCAAAAAAAAATCCAATCCCCTACTGGGTAATTGGATTTTTATAATCTAAAAATCAGTCTTTTACATGTATTTCGTAAAGAAATTAAGAAAATATATTTACAAAAGTTAATGTCTTGATAACCTAAAGGATTAATACCTTTGCATTAATTTTTCTTTAAATTAACATACCAAACATCCCACATTATTCTTACTTATTATGCTTTAAAGTAATATATACAGGAAAATGATCGCTATACCCCCCTTTATATTTACGTCCTCCATAGGTACGAAATGGATTTCCTTTATAACGTCCTCTATATACTTTTAGGAATTCGTCGTCAAAAATCTTAGCGTTATTAAAACTATGGGTGCCTTTACTGTATTTATGAAAACTGTTACTAAAAATAATCTGATCAAATAAATTCCAGTTCCCTCTATAGGATAACGTTCCAGCATACCTAGTATGCAACTTATTCATAGGGTTATAAAAATCTCCTTGGGTAAGAGCATGGATACTTTTGCTATTAGGGTCGTCGTTAAAATCGCCCATAATAATAATTTTTGCATCCTCGCCTTCCGCTTCTTTTATTTGGCTTACAATTTCTCTGTTTTTTTCGGCGGCAGCTACTCGTTTATATTCGGTAAGGTCTGCACCATCTCTTCGAGAAGGCCAATGGTTTACCAATACATGTATTTTTTCTCCATTAAGCAAACCGCTTACCCAAAGAATATCTCTAGTATAGTCCCGTTGCCCTTCGTAATTTTCTACATAAAGCATTACCGATTCTTTATGCAGTACCTCAAACTTTTCTTTTTGATACAATAAAGCCACATCTATACCCCGCTCGTCTGGAGAGTCAAAATGTACAATACCGTATTTTTTATTTACCAAATGTTTAGAAGCCACCAAATCTTCTAATACCTTTAGGTTTTCCACTTCGGCCAAACCTATTAGTGTTGGAGCTTTACCGGATTGACGAAAACCAATATTAGAAATTGCTGTTCCTATTTTAAATACTTTTTTTTCGTAACGCTTTAAAGTCCAATTTTTATCCGAATCAGGCAAAAAATCATCGTCTAAAGTTAAGGGATCGTTTTCGGTATCAAATAAGTTTTCGATATTATAAAAGGCTACCGTATCCAAATTTGTATTGGGCGTAGCAGTATAGTATTTTTTATAAGCCATAAAAGTGTATGTATAATTTAATGGGTTATCCTAGAATAACCTATTATTGGTCGTGTAAATTATAACAATGCTTACAGCTTACAAAATTTAAGAGTCGCTGTTTGCCCTTGCAAGACAAAGCAAAAACTTATCTTTGTACTCTAATTGATAGTGGATGATAGAAAAAGAAACTTTTGCATACGAGAAAGCCGTTTTAATTGGAATAATTACCCGTGACCAGAACGAGGAGAAACTTACCGAGTTTTTAGACGAGCTGGAATTTTTAACTTATACCGCAGGAGGCGAAGTGGTTAAACGTTTTACCCAAAAAGTGGATGTACCCAATTCTAAAACCTTTATAGGAAAAGGGAAAATGGAAGAGGTACAAGCGTATGTAGAGCAACACCAGATTAGCACAGTTATTTTTGATGATGAATTAACTCCATCCCAACAAAAAAATATAGAACGCACTTTGCAAACTAAAATATTGGATCGTACACATCTAATATTGGACATTTTTGCACAACGGGCACAAACTAGTTATGCCCGTACCCAGGTAGAATTAGCCCAGTATCAATACCTATTACCTCGACTTTCGGGGATGTGGACACACCTGGAGCGTCAAAAAGGGGGTATAGGAATGCGTGGCCCTGGAGAAACAGAAATAGAAACCGATAGACGTATTGTTAGAGATAGGATCTCTCTTCTTAAAAAGAAATTATTAAACATAGACAGGCAAATGTCTACCCAACGCGGAAATCGTGGAAAATTAGTACGGGTAGCTCTTGTGGGATACACCAATGTAGGGAAGTCTACGTTAATGAATGTGATTTCGAAAAGTAAAGTATTTGCCGAAAATAAATTATTTGCCACCCTAGATACCACTGTAAGAAAGGTAGTAATAGGTAACCTTCCTTTTCTATTAAGCGACACAGTAGGGTTTATTAGAAAACTACCTACACAATTGGTAGAAAGTTTTAAGAGTACGTTGGACGAGGTTCGCGAGGCCGACTTATTGCTTCATGTAGTAGATATTTCACACCCGCAATTCGAGGATCATATCGAATCGGTAAATACTATTTTAAATGATATTGATTGCAAGGACAAACGCTCTATTATGGTCTTTAATAAAATAGATGCTTATACACATGAAACTATAGAGGACGACGATTTTAGTGTAGAACCTACTAAAGCGCA
>CALGNG010000150.1 GCA_937958735.1 uncultured Aquimarina sp.
TAAGTGGTTCGGTATCGTTTTTTAAATCGTAAGTAAGATATCCAAAAATCCAGTCGTTGGTAAGTTGTTGGTACTCGCTTAATTGTTCGAAAGCATTTTGGGTGTCGGTCTGTATAGATGTAAAAGCGTCTGCGGCAAGTATAGCTTCGTAAGCTCCAGTATTTTTTTCTTTGTACTGGTTGGAGTCTAGCCAAATAATTTCCTCGTATTGCTGTCCCCAATGAAGTAATTTTTCTTTAAAAGGAAGTAGATCCGGTAATGGAAAGGATTTTGTAGTACGCACTTTTTTTGGCAAATATAAAACCTTTGTTCTAAAATAAAACCTCGAATTTTACTTTAGAACTTTAAAATAAAGTTTAAAAACAGAATTAGATTCCTTTACGTTGCTTAAGTGGTGTAGTAGGGTTGTAGCCAAAGCCTTTAACCTCGTGGGTAATTTCTAGTTGATGTAATATATAGCCAATAGTTGCAAAGTGATGTATTGCATGGCTGTGTGCAAAAGCCATAATGCTTTCTAATGTATAACTTACGGTAACTTCTCCTTGGCCTAAATCATCGGTTACATGAATAATATAGTTAGTGCTAATGTCTGTAAAGCGTACAAAAGTTTCTTGTATCTCTCTAATTTTAGCAATAGCTACTTCTTTATTGTTGGCTATAGATTCGTCTCTTTTTCTGTTAACAAGGTTAATCTCGTTAGCATCTAAACCATCTATAATACAGCTAAAAAAGTCTAAAGTATGTCTTAGGTGAGAGCCTATACTAGAAAAATAAGGCCCTACACTAGTATCTGTGTAAGTATTATTTTCGATAGCATTTAAAAGGGATATGGCCTGATTTAGATTGTGGTTAACAGCAGAGATTATGGAAGCTTTCATTGAATAGTTGAATTATTAACTAATGGGATAAAGGTAAGCATTTATTATTTATTTATCGTAAATTAAGGTCTACTCACCATCTGTTAAAGTTTAGACAAAATACATAATTTAACGATAAAGTACATTTTTGTGTTATCTTTGCTATATGTCTAAAAAAAAAACACTTACATGAAAAAAATCACATTATTCGTATTTGCTTTTTTTATAATCTCGGTTATTTCCGCGCAACATTGCGATAGGGCTTTTAGTGCAGCAAACTATTCTGTATCTCATACCAATAAGGCATACGAATCTAATAATACAGAGCATGTAAGGGAGTGGACAGAAAAAGCTATGGAAACTTTTTCGGAAGTAGAACAAATTACGGCAGATTGTGGTTGCGATGCTGTTTCGGAGTTGGCATATCAAGGTTATGAAGCTTGTGATAGAGCCCAAGGGGAAAATTTATATGAGCGGTCTCATTTTTTTGCTAAACGAGCTAAAGAAAAAGCCAAAGCAATGATTATTGCTCTTTCTAAATGTACGAATATTCCTTTAAGTGATATTGAGGCAAGACGTAATGTAGGAGGAGAACCTTTAGCTTCAGAGAATAGTTATGACGCGAGTACTGTCCAAAACGATTTGGATGTACAACAAGAAGAATTGCTTAGAAAACAACAAGAATTAATAGAGCAGCAAAAGATTTTAAAAAAGCAGTTAGAAGACCAGGCAAAGCAAGTAGCTGTTTTAAAACAGCAAAGAGCTAGTGAATTGATACAACAAAAAAGAATTAAAGTAAATGCCGAAGTGGCTTTAGCGGAGATTCAAAAGAATTTCGAGAAATTAGCTACTGCCCTAAACTGTCCAGAAGCTTTAAAAGCGGCTCGTATATCTTTTATACATACTATAGGTGCTTTGGAGAAGGAAAGCTTGGGAGATACAAAGTCCTATTATACTTTAAAGCTTAATGAAATTATAGATAAATTCAACGTTAGTTTTTCTGAGTGTGCCAGTAGTTGGTAGAAAATCTTTCTTATATTTATATTATAAACAACCACGTTTTTACGTGGTTGTTTTGTTTTAAAACCCCAATAATATGATATCGGTAACAGAAGCAATAGAAAAAGTAACGTCCTATTTATATAAGGGTACTCCAATAGAAATACCAATCCAAGAGGCTTTAAATTTTGTATTGGCAGCGGAAGTGTTTTCCTTAATAGATATGCCCCCTTTTCCACAATCTGCTATGGATGGTTATGCGGTTAATGGAGTTAGCCAATTGGAGTATGCTATAATTGGGGAGGTTAAGGCAGGAGACGGGCAAGAGCTAAGTTTAGAAGAGGGGGAAGCAGTGCGTATTTTTACAGGTGCTCCAGTACCCCAGACGGCAACTGCTGTAATAATGCAAGAAAAAACAAGTGTAAAGAGCAGACAGCTTATTTTAGAAGAGGCTCCTGTGCACCATCAAAATATTAGACCGCAAGCAGAGCAAATAAAAAAAGGAGAAGTAGCGGTGGGTAAAGGTCAAAAATTATCGCCATCGGCACTTAGTTTTTTGGTGGGTTTGGGAGTAACTAAAGTAAAAGTATACCCTAAACCAAAAGTAGGTATTGTAGTTACAGGTAGCGAATTAATAGAGGCAGGGACTCCACTTACTTATGGTAAAATATACGAGAGTAATGCTACTTTATTGGAGCAAACCTTAAGGCAAGAAGGATTAGAAGAAGTAAATGTATATAGGGTGGCCGATAATTATGAGGCTACAGTACAATTGTTGGATAAAGTAACTAATGCTAATAATTTTGTACTGGTTAGTGGTGGAATTTCTGTAGGGGATTATGATTTTGTAGGCAAAGCATTAAAAGAATTAGGTACTCAAGAAGTTTTTTATAAGGTAAAGCAAAAGCCAGGTAAACCGTTATTTTTTGGGAAAAGAGGTACTGCGTTTGTTTATGCCTTACCAGGGAACCCAGCCTCGGCATTAACCTGTTTTTACACCTATGCCTTACCTATGTTAAGGTATTATGCGGGAAATAAAAATCCGTTTTTGCCAAGAAGTCAAAAGAGGTTATCTAAGAGTTATGAGGTAAAAGGGGTTAGAGCTCAGTTCTTGAAAGCAATAATAACTAACGATACAGTAGCGGTGCTAACACAACAAAGTTCTGCAATGATCTCGGGTTTTATAGAGGCCAATGCCTATGTCTTTGTTCCTGAATTTAGTAACGGTGTTTTAGAAGAAGGACGTTTGTTAGAGGTAATTTTATTGCCTTAATTATTATTGGTGATAAAAAGCCGTAGATAGCTAGTTAATACTGAAATACCTTGTTTATTGTCATGGCATTTCAGTATTGATATGTTTAAAAATAATATATTAAGTAATAAAAAGACTTATAAAAAAGCAGCCATTTCTTGCTGTAATATTAAGGCAGCTTCTTGTGCTTTTGTAGCAAAATCGATGCCGTTACTAGCATATATAATTCCTCTGGAAGAGTTAATAAGTAATCCAATTTGACTGTTTAGTCCATACTTGCATACTTCGTTTAAACTACCGCCTTGCGCTCCAACTCCAGGGACTAATAAAAAGCTATTAGGAACTATTTTTCTTATTTCGGTAAAGTATTCTGCTTTTGTGGCGCCAACAACGTACATTAGATTTTCCGAATTTTCCCAAGATTTAGAAGTTTCCAATACGTGTTTGTACACTTCTATGTCGTTTATTTTTTTTGTTTGAAAATCAAACGCTCCTTTATTAGAAGTTAAAGCAAGCATAATGGTGTGCTTGTCTTTAAAAGCCAAAAAAGGTTCTACAGAATCTTGTCCCATATATGGTGCTACAGTTACCGAGTCAAAAGACAAATCTTCAAAAAAGGCTTTTGCATACATGGTAGAGGTGTTTCCTATATCTCCGCGTTTAGCGTCTGCAATGGTAAATATTTCTGGGTATTTAGTATTTAAGTATTCTATAGTTTTTTGAAGAGACAACCAGCCTTTAATACCATAAGCTTCGTAAAAAGCAGTGTTGGGCTTATAGCTTACTGCTATATGATGTGTAGCGTCTATAATAGCTTTATTAAATTCGAAAATTGGATCTTCTTTATCTAATAAATGTGGAGGTATTTTGGATATATCCACATCTAAACCAATACATAAAAAAGATTTTTTTCGTTTAATTTCGGCAACAAGCAATTCGGTAGTCATTCAATAATATTTTCCGCAAAGATAACTTCTTTTAATAAGTGTTAAAAAAAGAATGGAAAGTAAATATAGTTTCTTGTAAATTATAGAAAAAAATAGGGAAGAAAAAATAAAGCGGAAAACCGTTAAGTGTTTCCGCTTTAATTCCCTTTTATGTATTAGAGTATTTATACTAGCCCAAAACTACTAGATAAACCATCCATCACGATGTTCTAACACATAAATTGGTTTTTTATATATTGTTATAATGCACTGGCACCAGCGTCTGCAACAGCATGGTCGTTTTCTACACTACTACCACTAACACCAATAGCTCCAATAATTTCGCCAGCAGCATTTTTAATAGGTACTCCTCCAGGAAAAGTAATTAGTCCATTGTTAGAGTGCTCTATGTTAAATAAAGGGCCACCTGGCTGTGATAATTCTCCAATAACGCCCGTATTCATGTCAAAGAAACGAGCTGTTTTTGCTTTTTTAATAGAGATGTCTAAAGATCCTAACCAAGCTCCGTCCATACGAGCAAAAGCTACTAAATTGGCTCCAGCATCGACAATAGCAATATTCATTTTAGTGTCTAACGCAATAGATTTTTCTTTAGCTACTGCTATAATATTTTCTGCTTGTAATAATGTAATATTCATGGGTTATTATTTTCTAGTAAAATTTTAAGCTAAGTCGCATTAAAGGTGCTTTAATAACTAAAAAGAATAGTTATTTTTAAAATAAACTTTTTGAGGTATTAATTGTTGAAAAACAAATAGTTAAAGCGGTGTTAAAATGAGTTTTTACAAATTTTTATAATCTGGTTATTCTTTTTATTATTGGTGTAAATAGACAAGAAATAAATACCATTAGCGGCATTGTTAAAAACAAATGGTTGGTCTAAATCGTTTTTATTTAAAGTGCCTTTTTTAAGTATTTTTCCTGTAATATTATAGATTTCATAGTGTAATTCTTGTGGGGTGTTTACGCTAATAAAAAATCGATTAGAAAAAGGATTAGGGTATACTTTTATGGCATTTTTAACAGAATTAGTAACCTTGTCGTCTATACTTAGTACCGATTTTGAGGAGACTTCTAGAAATAGCACCTGTTCGCTTTCTATACTAAAACCATTGGTTAAGGATACGCCAGTTAATAAGTTTTTAATTTCTAGGTTATCACTTTCTGTACCTAGACTTAGGTTAATGGTCGCATTGGTTAAACCTAAATTTACTAAGGAAATAATGTTTTTTCCTTCGACAGTTTGTGTAGATCGGTGTACTACTCCTTTAAAGTTATCACTAGCTGTATTTTCTTCTTTAACTTCTATTATTGTTTGGTGTCCTTTGTTTTTAACAAAATTAAGGGCTCGATTTTTAATTTGACTGCGGTTTACCCTAATTATAGATCCAGCACTAGCTGTAAGGGTTTGGGTGTGGTCGTTTCCATATTCGTCTTTCTTAAGACTAATAGCGTCCATAATAATGGTGCCACCGTTATTTAAATATAGTTGTAAAGCATCTAATTCTGTAGTTGTTACAAAAGGGGTATTGGATATTACGATTGTTTCCCAATCGCGGTTGTTTTGGTTTTTTATAATATTTTCTGTAGCAAAACCTAATCGGTATCCTTCAAAATATAAAGATTCGTACAAGGCGCTAATCTGGTCCATATGTTTTGCTTTGTTTATGGCAGAGGTTTCAGAATAGAAGATTCTAATGGGAGTTTCCATTTCTTGTAATAGAGAAATTTCTTCTCCGTAAGAGTTTAAATCCATTATTGTAGCATGCAGTTCGTTTAAAATACCAGGTTGCTGTGCAATAGTACCCGCATGGATAAAGGTTTCGTTTTTATAAGACCCATCTTTATCGCGTAACCATACCCAGTTTGTAGTAGCATCTAAACCATGTAGCGTAGCTAACCAATGGGAAGCTCTTGCATAGGAAGGAGGCAAAAAGGAATCGGTAAACCTAACATGTGTTAAGAAATGCGCTTCGGAGTTATAGTTAATGGCATTGGGTTTTATAGAATTCATAAAATCATAGATCATCATAGCTCCCAACCATTCCAT
>CALGNG010000151.1 GCA_937958735.1 uncultured Aquimarina sp.
GAAATGCGTTTAAATAAAGAACCAATAGGTCGTCCAAGACAAATCTATACTGGTGAAAATTTAAGAGATTTTAAAGAAGTAGAAAACAGGTAGATTACTGTTTTTAGATATAAAAGTTAAAAGGCTTATTCGTAATGAATAAGCCTTTTTTTTGTTTTGATTTAGAATTATTAGTTTTATCTTATTGGTAAACATAAATATTAGTTACAAAACATTACCAAAATGAAAATCAATTAAAGGTTTGGAAATCTGCTTCTAAAAAGATTAAAAAATGGGAAGCATCCATAAAAGAAGAATACTTTATTGTTGCAACAAGCAAAGATAGAATTGTTGGTTTTAGTTCTTTGAAAAATGGAAACTATTTAAGTTTTATGTATGTAAGTAAAGATTTTTTAAAGGAGAATGGCTAGTAGGATGTTATAGTTTTTAAAGAGAAAAATCAATAAAAATAGGTTCTACTAAATTAAGTGCCGATGTAAGTAAAACGACAAAATTCTTTTTTAAGGAAAAAGGATTTAAAGTTATAAAAGAAAATTATAATTTTATAGATAAGGTAATTGTAGCAAATTATAAAATGAATGGTTAGGGAAAAGGCATTATGTTTTTACCTTATAATTTATATATAAGAGTTGATGTATAGCTTAGATAATTTAATGAAAATTTTAATCTTTGATTAAATTTAAAAACAGCTAATATCTAGGATAGATCTTATAGGTTAATAAGGATACAAGATAAAAGAAAACAGCAATGAAAAAAATACTTGGCTATGTATTATTTTGTATACTAATTCCTGCTATTGGATTTTGCCAATCCAATAAATACGAAAATTATGATACCTTAATTACTACTGTAAAGGGAGACCTAAATAAAGATGGACTTATAGATGTGGTAACAGTTACGCAAGACACTCTAAATAAATATGGGACTTATAGATTAGAAATTTATTTTGCGAAGCCTAAAGGCTATACAGATTTAATGTTTTGTACAGAGCGCATAATAGAACCCCAATATCCAGAAGGGAAAGACGGCTATAGAACAGGAAATGGATTTGACAGCTTAGAGATTACTAATGGTGTATTGCGTATAAAAAACCAATTATTAAGAGGTCATTACGAACATAAATTTAGATTTCAAGAAAGTAAATTTGAATTAATAGGTTATACTTATGTAAATTCTGACGGTTTAGGGAAAATATACAGTATAGATTATAATTTGTCTACAGGTAAATTAGTAGAACTTATAGAAAGTTACGAAGAAGAGGAAGTTTTTAAGAATAGCACTCGTATAGTTAAGCCTAAAAAACTTCCTAATCTACTAGATTTTGAACCTTTTTCGGGAGATTATTATTAGAAGTTTGTTTTATAGTTATTTAGATAATTACATTACTTGTTTTTAAATAAAAGGCATAAGAGAAGAGCCAAATAAAAAGGAGTTGTTTATTTATTGTAGGCAAATTGGTGGAATTGGATGGTTAGCATTCCATCATTTTGTTTAGGGAAAATAGGTAAAGGTATCTTTAAGTTTTAGCACTTTTTAGATTTAAGTACTAAAGGCAACAGTTTTAGGGTTTCTAAAAAAACTTTTATTCTTTAAATTTGGATTAATCAAAAAGATGCTTTTTGGATTGACTCTTTTAATTGATTTATTTTAGGCTGTCCTTTGTAGGTTAATATAAATCTAAAGAAGAATTAAAAACAATAAGTGCAGTTTCATTAGCTAATACAAATGCTATAAATAATTTAAAATAATTAACTAATAAGTTATAACTTTAAATTTTTAAACATAAAAGCTTGATTCTGTATATAATCTAAAAAGAATATTTTTACTATTGTGTATATATACAGCGTTTATTAAACTAATACAAAATGAATACAACCAAATTATTGAAAAACTTAAAAGCCTATAGTATCTTTTTTATTTTAATGGTAAGTGTAATATCGTGTACAGACGATGACGAAGAGGATGGACCTTGCGAAACTGAGACAACTTGTTTTAATGGGACTTGTATCGAAAGTCCAGTACCAGGAACTTGTTTTGATTAGTTAATAAGTTTACATTTCTTATATTTATGCTTTATAATTTAAATGCTTTCTAAAAAAACGAAATACGGATTAAAGGCCCTTACTTATATTGCTAAAAAGCAATGCGAGGAACCTGTATCGATATCCGAAATAGCGAAAGAAGAGCAAATTTCTCAAAAATATTTAGAAAGTATTTTATTAAGTTTAAAAAAAGGAGGGATTTTAAGCTCTAAAAAAGGAAAATCTGGAGGGTATTATTTATTAAAGTTACCAGAAGATATTTCGATGTCTAAAATTATTAGAATTTTAGAAGGTCCCATTGCTATGCTACCTTGTGTTAGTCTTAATTTTTACGAAAAATGCGACGATTGTCCCGACGAAAAAGCTTGTTCTGTCCATAAATTAATGATTCAAGTGCGAGATAGTACTTTGAAAATTTTGGAAAACACAACACTTTCGGATTACGTAAACTAATGGATACTTAGGTTTCTATGGAGTAAAGCTATTAAGAAATAGACATAGATAATTAATAATGTTTAAAAACTAAAAGCGATAGTGTTAAACTATCGCTTTAGTAATATACTTAAAAATTAATTAATTAATTTTTAAAAAGAGTACGTGTTTCAATTAAATTTCGAGTAGATCTTTGAACAATATTTAGAAAATAGAACCCACTAGGTTGCGAATCTATGTTTATGGTTTTAGACATTTTTCTTTTAGGATTTGTTGTTACTTCCTGATGGAATACATTTTCTCCAGTTATAGAAAAGACATCAATTACAAGTTCACGTCTTCCAGCGACAGATAAGTCTAAATTAAATTCATTGGTAAAAGGAGAAGGGAAAACACCTACTTCAACAGCAGAAGTTTTTACTTTTTTATTACTATTATTTACAGCAAATTCTTCACCTAAAATTTCCACAAGTGCATCAAAAGCATTTATAAATCCATAACCTGTTTTAACGTCATAACCTTCATCAAATTCTTCAGTTATGGGGTCGTTCATATCTTCAGCAGTATGTTTAAAAGCATCTCTAATTTCTGTAGTTGTAAGATCCGCTTTAGCATTCATTAGTAAAGCAGCAGCAGCAGCTACCATGGGAGCGCTAGCAGATGTTCCAAAAAAGTTAGGAAAGCCATCACTTGCAAAAGTTAAATCTTGACCAAAAAAGCTTGTATTGGTTCCATTTGGACCTACAATAAAAGGGTTTTCGGTAATTCGAGGTCTTATACGTCTTCCATTACTGTTTAATAATAATGGCGTTCCTCCGGCAGAAGAGAAGTCATTAACAACCGATAATTCCAAAGGTTGAGCACCTAAAGAAACTCTAAAGTCATTAAATTCTGGAGTGTTAAAGTAAGAGGCAGCACCTACGGCAATAGCACCAGAAACATTTGAGTGACCTACACAAGTACCTGCTTGGCTACCAATGGTGTCAACAAAAACAACTCCTTCGTCTCTGTCTATATATTTTATTCTTCTTGGATTTGGTCCAGATGTTTTTTCTATTAAAAGATCTACCGATAGGTCATTGGCACTTGTATTTTCAAATCCAATAACTTCTATGTTAAAGCCATCATTTATGTTATTTATTACACTAGAATCTAGTAACTCTAATGTTTCAGAATTAAAAAGGAAAGCATCTAAATCTGTTCTTGGAGCAGGGTTAGGTTTATCGTTAAAAGCAGGTTGAGGGTCATCCCACATAA
>CALGNG010000152.1 GCA_937958735.1 uncultured Aquimarina sp.
GATAGAGAAGTAACCATTTCTAGAGCTAAATTTACCATAACCTATCCTTCTAGTTTTATGTTAGTAGCTAGCATGAACCCAAGTCCAGGAGGCTATTTTAACGATCCAGATGCACCAGTATCTTCTTCGCCAGCAGAAATGCAACGCTATTTAAGTAAAATATCGGGGCCTTTATTAGATCGTATAGATATCCATATAGAAGTAACCCCAGTACCTTTTGAAAAACTTAGTGAAGAAAGAAAAGGAGAATCTAGTAAAATAGTAAGAGAAAGGGTTATTAAAGCACGTAAAATCCAGACAGAACGTTTTAAGGAAAATGAAAACATACACTATAATGCACAAATGAATGTAAAACAAATTAGAGAGTTTTGTGTATTATCTAAAAATTCATTAGAACTATTAAAAGGAGCTATGGAGCGCCTAAACCTTTCGGCACGGGCCTATGATAGGATTTTAAAAGTTTCCAGAACTATAGCAGATCTAGAGCCTTCGATGGCAATACAAGATCATCATATTATGGAAGCCATCCAATACCGTAGTTTAGATAGAGAAGGTTGGTTGGGGTAAAAAGCAAAGAAGCTAAAAGGAATAGTAAATAACATTTTAGAAAAAGACCCTAATTCGTTAATTATAATTATGGCAGATCATGGTGGATTTGTAGGTTTAGACTATATAAATTAGATTTATAATAAAATAGAAGATCCCGTATTGTTAAATTCCATGTTTAGTAGTATTCTGTCCATCCATTGGCCTAATAATACACCTCCTGTATTTGATACTAAATTAAAAACTTCGGTAAATCTTTTTAGAATTTTGATTTCATATTTATCAGAAAAAGAAGCTTATTTAGAAAATTTGCAACCTAATACAAGTTATCTTTTACAGAAAAATAAAGAATTTAAAGGAGTTTATAAGTGCCTTTCCAATAAAGGAACCGTTGTTTTTGAGTTACACAAACAATAATTTTATAGTAAACACTGTAGGTAACAGGTTAAAAGGGTATAAAAATAGAATAAAATTTAAGTTTTAAAAAACATTTATTTTGCAACTTAAAAAAAGTTTTATAGTATTTCAGAAAAAACTACTTTTGCAGAATGTATTTATCCCAGCTTAAAAAAAGCATTTACTTAATAGCATCACTTGTATTACTGTCTTCGTGTAGCGAATACCAGCAATTACTTCGTAAAGGAAGTTTGGCAGAAAAAACCAAGGCAGCAGAAACTTTTTATAACGAAGGGGATTATAAACGAGCACTTCGTTTATACGAATTAATTGTTCCAGCTTACAGAGGAAAGCCACAAGCAGAAAGAGTTTTGTTTTACGAAGCAGACACGTATTACAAGCTAAAAGATTTTTATATTGCACAATATAAGTACGAGCGTTTTGCTAAAACGTATCCAGATAGCGATAAAGCAGAAGAAGCCAGATATAAAGAAGCCAAAAGTGCTTACGAGTTATCTAGCAGGTATACACTAGATCAAAAACAAACAGTTGCTGCTATAGGTAAATTTCAAGAATTTATTAATGATTATCCAGAAGGTTCCTATTTAGTAAAGTCCAATACCTTTACAGCTGCATTACGTTTCAAATTAGAAAAAAAATACTATAAAGTAGCAAAACAATATCACCATAGAGAGTTGTACAAGCCAGCAATAAAAGCATTTTCGAACTATTTAGTAGATTATCCAGGTTCTCCATTTTCGGAAAAAGTATTGTATTACCGTTTAGAATCTGCTTATGAGTTAGCTATTAATAGTTTCGATAGTTTAATACCAGAACGTCTAGATAATGCACAAGAATATTACGAAGCCTATTTAGAAAGAAGTAAAAGTGACGATTTAAAAGAAAAAGCAGACAAGATAGCTGCAGATATAAATAAAAGAAAACAAGCATTTAATATATAATCATGATGGATTTAAAAAACAGTAATGCTCCAGTAGCTACCACTACAATAGATAAAAACCTTATTGACGCTCCAACAGATAATATCTACGAAGCAATTTCAATTATATCTAAAAGAGCAGCGCAAATTAATTCTGATATAAAAACAGAATTAATTGAAAAGTTAGAAGAATTTGCTACATATAACGATAGCTTGGAAGAAGTTTTTGAAAACAAAGAACAAATCGAAGTTTCTAAGTTTTATGAAAAATTACCAAAACCACACGCTCTTGCAGTAGAAGAATGGTTAGATGATAAGATATATCATAGAAATTCTGCAGACGATATTAAAGAAGAATTATAGTCTTAATAGATGTCTTTATTACAAGGAAAAAAAATACTCCTTGGAGTTAGTGCAGGCATTGCTGCTTATAAATCGGCAATGCTTGTTCGTGTTTTTATAAAACATGGAGCAGAAGTAAAAGTAGTAATGACTCCAGCGGCAAAGGACTTTGTAACTCCTTTAACGCTCTCTACTTTATCAAAAAACCCAGTTCAGAGCACCTTTTACGAAAAGGAAGCAGAAAACGAGCTGTGGAACAATCACGTAGATTTAGGCTTATGGGCAGATTACTTTGTAATTGCACCAGCAACAGCCAATACCTTATCTAAAATGGCACATGGTAAAAGCGATAATTTGCTTTTGGCCACCTATACCTCTGCAAAATGCCCAGTGTATTTTGCGCCAGCAATGGATTTAGATATGTATATCCATCCATCTACAACAGATACGTTTAATAAACTTACCGAGTTTGGTAATATAATGATTCCGGCAACTTCTGGCGAATTAGCTAGCGGACTAGTTGGACAAGGACGTATGGCAGAGCCCGAAGATATTGTAGCCTTTATAGAAGCAGATATTTTAGGTAAATTACCACTTAAAGGTAAAAAAATAGTAGTTACAGCAGGACCCACCTACGAAGCTATAGACCCAGTAAGATTTATAGGAAACCATTCTACAGGTCGTATGGGTATCGATATTGCGACAGAAGCGGCTAATTTAGGTGCAGAAGTTACTTTAGTATTAGGGCCTTCTGTTTTATGTTGCGACCATAGTAGAGTAGAGGAAGTAAGGGTAACCAATGCACAATCTATGTTTGAAGCCGTGCAAAAAGTTTACGAAAATTGTGATGCAGCCATAGCCTCTGCAG
>CALGNG010000153.1 GCA_937958735.1 uncultured Aquimarina sp.
GAAGACTTCTTAGAACACCTTTTTGTAGGTACCAATCACCAATACATGTTATTCTTTACCCAAAAGGGAAAATGTTTTTGGATGCGTGTTTACGAAATTCCAGAAGGAAGTAAAACCAGTAAAGGTCGAGCTATTCAAAACCTGGTTAATATTGAACAAGACGATAAAGTAAAAGCTTTTATTTGCACACAAGATTTAAAAGACGAAGAATACATTAACAGTCACTATGTAGTAATGGCTACTAAAAAAGGTCAAGTAAAAAAGACCTCTTTAGAACAATACTCACGCCCACGTACCAATGGTATTAATGCCATTACCATAAAGGAAGATGACGAACTTTTAGAAGCTAAACTTACTACTGGAGAAAGCCAAATAATGATGGCTCTAAAATCTGGTAAGTCTATCCGATTCGAAGAAGCAAAAACTAGACCTATGGGTAGAACCGCTTCTGGTGTAAGAGGTATTACCCTTTCCCATGACAAAGACGAAGTAATTGGAATGGTTGCGGTAAATGATACCGAAAGTAACATTTTAGTAGTTTCCGAAAATGGATATGGTAAACGCTCTAGCCTAGAAGATTATCGTATTACCAATCGTGGAGGAAAAGGAGTTAAAACCATTTCTGTAACAGACAAAACAGGAGAATTAGTTGCCATTAAAAACGTAACGGATAACGACGATTTAATGATTATTAATAAATCTGGTATTGCCATACGCTTATCTGTAGAAGAATTAAGAGTAATGGGTCGCGCTACACAAGGGGTTAAACTAATTAATCTTAAAGGAAACGATTCTATTGCTGCCGTTGCTAAAGTAATGCAAGATGACGAAGAGTTAATAGCCGACATGGAAGGTGGTGACGATATCGAAACAAAAGACACTTCTAACGAGGCAACACCTAATGCAGAGAATCCTTCTACCGAAGAAGACACTCCGCCTAACGAATAAAATATAACAATAGATTCCCAAGACTGCTCTTAATAGAGCAGTCTTTTTTATTGGAACACTATTTGTTTTATATATTTGTAAAAACAAGAAAACATTTTAATACCCTTAATAAAATTATTATGAAGATTAAAATCACACTACTTACCACAATGGTAGCTTTTTCTTTTTCGGCAATAGCACAAAACAAAGAAATTAAACAGGCCGAAAAAATATATTATATAGGTAAGCCCCAAAAAGCTAAATGGTTTCTTACCGAAGCAGAAAAAAACATAGGCGACATTAAAGGTGGTAACCTAATTAACTTTTATTTTTTAAAAGGAATGGTTTTTAGTCACGGACAAGACTCTAACCTAAAAGCATTAAAAAAAGGAATCCTTTCTGTAACCAAAGCTAAAAAGGTACAAGATTCTATTAAAGTATATAAATACTCTAAAAGTATTGATGAAGGATTAGTTACTTTATCTTACAAAATAGAAGGCATAGCTAATAACGCTATAAAAAGTAAAGATTATGTTTTAAGCTCCAATGCTTTTTACACCCTGTACGAAATCAATCCAAAAGACACCCTTTCTCTTTATAATTCAGCTTTAAGCTCTAAAGAAGGAGGTCAATTACAACCCGCTATTAATAAACTTAATCGTTTATTTCAAATAGGTTACACTGGTATACAAAAAGAATACTTTGCGACCAATATAGCTACAGGTGCCAATCAAAAAATCGCTTCTAAAGCAGATTTAGATGCTTTAATTAAAAGAGGAGAATATAAAGATCCAAAAATAGGTAAATCCAATTCTAAAAAAGGAGAAATTATTGAAACTTTAGCCACTATATATCTTAAGGAAGGAAAAGAAGATAAATTTAATAACCTTTACCAAAAAGCAATAAAAAAATACCCTAACGACCCTAAAATAAAAGATTCTCAAGCCAGAATATTTTTTAATGAAGGCGTAAAGTTATCTAATGCTAAAAAAGAAACAGAAGCCATAGCAGCATACAATAAGGCATTAAAAGTAGATCCTAACCATAAAGGAGCTAATTTAAATATAGCCGCTATTTTATTAGCTAAGGATACCAAATTAGTAAATCAGATAAATGCTTCTAACGATACTAAATTAAGAAACCAATTAGATCTGGAACGTATGGAAAATTACAAAAATTCCATTCCTTATTTAGAAAAATACTTAGAAGTAGCTCCTAACGACAAGTCAATAGGTAATACTTTACTTTCTATTTACAAACAAGTAAAAAGCCCTAAAGCTGCAGCTTTAGAAGCTAAATTAAAATAGAATTATCAAAAATAAGACATAAAAAATAGGCTGCATTATATAATACAGCCTATTTTTTATGTCTTATTTAATGTAAAGACCTACTAGTTTTTAACAAATTTGGCTACTCCAAAATCCGAAACTAAAAAGTAAACACCCGCAGATAACTCTACTACCGATATCTGGTTAGAATTCCCTTTAACTTCTTTTATGGTGGATCCAGAAAGGTCAATTACTTTATAAGATTCGCTAACCACTTCATCTCCTAATGTAATAATATTTGTAACAGGGTTAGGAGAAAAAGATATTTCTTTATCCTTTTTAAAATCCTTAACAGCTAATACAGGCTCGTCTACAACTGTAAATAAGGAAAAACCAGAATTTACATTACTCCCAGTACCAGGCCCATTTATATTAAAAATTCTAGCCTGTAATCTATATCCAGACATTCCTATATCCGCAGAAGTAAGCCCTGCGTTTCTTTCTGTATCTAGAAATTGTATTTCCCAAGTTAAATTAACCAATCCTGCACCAGAACCAGGTACAGAAGTAGCTGTAGCGGCAGACAGATCCGAAGACCTAAGTCTAGTTGCATTAGTGGTTGCCCCTGTAGGTGGATAAAGATTTAAAAAAGTACTCCCTGTAAAAGTATCTGGTGCATCGGCCAAAGTTATTGTAACATCTATTTGTGTTACCCCGGAACCTAAACCTCCCTGAAGACTAACTTCTGTAGCTCCATTTGGAGTAATTGTTAACGTCTGCGCACATAGTATAGAACTAAAAAACAAGACCGAAATTAAAATTGTTGATTGTAATTTTTTAAACATAATTATAACTTTTAGATTAAACACTAATCTAAAAAATATATCTCAACAAAAAAACAGAAAACACCTTTTAACACTGAAAAACAACACCTTACAACTTTACCTGTACACCGTAAATTGAATTTAAAAGTTTTGTTATTTGTTCTGTTTCACTTTTAGGCGTTTCAATCCAAATTTTACAAATAGCCTCAAACTCTTGATTTACTATCTGCAATTGATGCTGTTTTACTTTACGCATCACTTCATTCATTAACGGATATTCAAAATAAAATTCTGTAACATCCGTAACACGTTTTGCTACAACATCACAGCTTTCTAAACATTCTTGTGCAGTAGTCCTATAGGCACTTATAAGTCCACCTACCCCTAACTTTACACCTCCAAAATAGCGTACCACTACTACCAATACATTTGTAACCTCGTAAGACAATAATTGCCCCAATATGGGTTGGCCTGCGGTATTGGAAGGCTCTCCGTCGTCGTTAGCCCTATACCTAACTGGATTAACACCCAAACGCCAAGCATAACACCAATGCCTGGCTTGGTAATGTTCTTTTTTTATTTCTAAAATAAATGCTTTAATTACATCCTCGGAAGTTACAGGAAAGGCATAGCCAAAAAACTTACTGTTTTTTACTTTATATAAACAAACTTCCGATGCTTTGCTAATCGTATTATAACTATCCTTTAGTTCTTCCATTATAATTGATTAGAATAACTTACTAAGGCAATACCAATAATAGCTAATAGAACCCCTAGTTTATTTTGAGAACTAAGACGCTCTTTAAATAAAATAACACCTAAAAATGTAGTCGCTAACAGTATACCTATATTATTAATTACAAATAATGTAGAACTTTCTAGCCCTTTATAACTAATTGCTTTTACAAGATAATAGATAGAAAAATAGTTTACAATCCCTAAAACAATTCCTCCAATTAAATTTTTAAATTGAAATTTAAAAACACCTTGAATCTTTTGAAAAACGAATATAACTAAACCTGCCAATCCTGCTGTACCAAATAAGGTGGCCGAAAAAATAGAGATATCGCTAGTTTTCACAAAATTAGATTGTAAAAATTTTAAACTTACATCTATAAATCCACTACCAATAAATACGAGTAAAGGAAACAATAAGGAACTACTTTTTATTTTATTGGGATTTACAGTAACTAGATAAATAGAAGCTAT
>CALGNG010000154.1 GCA_937958735.1 uncultured Aquimarina sp.
TAGAAAGAAAAGCAAATAAAAAATAAGGGAAGGTAAAAAAGCATTTGCTAACAGCATGTATATAAAATATAGCTGTTAGAGGTTTTGTATATTTACTAAGTACGTCAAGTTTTAATTTTTATATTTAATTATAAAAATTAAAACTTGACTCGTGCTAAATCCAAAAAGTAAGTATTTTTATAGATGTTAATTTTCACACAAAAAACCATTATTATTGGAGAGTTAACACCTTTATATTTATTTAATTTAAAAGAAAATTTAGAAGAGGACAAATCTAAAAAGTATAAAAGTAGATTAGACCTTGTGCTTCCAAATATATCCAATTAAGGACTTCGGGAGAGTCTACAGTGTACTAAAAAATCCTTTTTAAGGTTATTTAGCATAAAAAAATAAAAATAACAACCATTTTAAAGCTAAAAAACTTTTAATAAGTGGTTTAAGAATACTATAACTTCAAAATATTAGTTATTATAGCACTCTTAAACTCTTAGGTTATGAAAACTAATTTTTATAAATTTTTAATCGGTTTTTTAATAGTTACTCTGCATTCTTGCTCTAGCGATACAGAATCTCTGGGAAAAAGTACAGCAAGGCAAGTTTTAGAAAACTTACCTCAACCAATTCCTAACCCAATAGAAATTCCATTTGCAGAAATTTCTGAAAAAGAATATGTAATAGATATAGAGCAATGGGAAATTCCAAGCAATAGGAGAGAAGCAGTACAAACCACCGATAATTTACAAAAAGCTATAAATTGGGCTTCAGCAGAAGGTTTTGGACGTATAAAACTACCCCAAGGTCACTATTTAATAGGTAAGTATGGAAACGATATTTACCAAGCAGGTATAGAGCTAAAAAGTAATATGGCTTTTATTTTAGACGACAATGCAATTATAGAAATGGCCCCTAATAACAAATGGAATTATTGTGCTATTGCTATTAGAAACCAGACCAACGTAGTGGTAGCGGGTGGGATAATTATAGGAGATAGAGATAACCATACCTATACCCCAAGAGAAGGTGATGGAAGTGTCGTACACGACGAAGGCCATTTAATTTGTATAGAAGGAGAAAGTAAAGACATAAGTATTCAAAACATGGTATTAACAAAAGCCAATGGAGATGGTATTTTGTTAGTAAGTAAAAAAGGAGATACCCCTTCCTTAGAGCGTGTGCAAATTAAGAATAGCAATTTTGCAAGTAATAGAAGACAAGGAATTTCTATTGTTGGTGGAGTAGATATTTTGGTAGAAAATAACGAGATACACCATACTTCTGGTACCGCACCAGAGTTTGGTGTAGATTTGGAAGGAGCAGGAAGAGTAAATAGAGGAGTAATAATACGTGGAAATAATTTTCACCATAATGTTGGTGGAGATATAGTAAACACCGATGGTAAAAATATTTTAGTAGAAAATAATACCATGCATCAAGGAGAAGGTAGCAGGTATATAGATGGGCCTATTGTATATTGGAAAAATGCAGACTGGACTGTAAAAAACAACAATATTACGATGTTAACCACCTCGGTAAATAATTGGAATGGAATTATAATGTATTCTAACGATCACGACAAAACAAACCCAGCTACTAGTTATATTTTAAATAATACCTGTAATAATTGTGGCTTTTATATGTATAAAGGCGCAGATTTGGTGGTAAAAGACAACTATTTTAATAGAGGCCATTTGGCTTTTTGGAAAATGAAAAATCTAACTTTAGAAAACAATAAAGTAGAGCACCCTAACAAGTGCTGGGCATATCGTTTTTTAGAAGTAGCAGGAAATGCTACGGGAAACACCTATAATACAGAAGCTTTTAATATTCCGTTAGAACAAGATAAACCTTGGGATGGTTGTTGGATAGAATAATAGAATTAGTGCTTATTATAAACCATTAACTGGTGTAAAATACCTGTTTTTACAGAAGGATAGATGTTTCCAACACTAGAAAAACCAAACTTAGCATAAAAGCCTATAGCAGTAGTGCGCGCACTTAGTTGTAAGGGAATAGAAGCAGTTTTTTTTAGTGCTAGGTTAACAAGGTACTCCAAGATTAAGCTGCCAACACCTGCTTTTTGGAGTCCTGGAACAACAGTCATTTGAGAAATAATGGTAGTAGTCTTGGTAAAAGTTAACCTTCCAGTTCCAATAACATTATGGTTAACAAGAGCTATAATATGTATACTATTATTTTCGTAAGGATCCCTTATAAGTGCATCGGCGTTTTTTAAACCTTCAAAAAAAAGTTGTTTTCTTAAGTTTACGCCTTTAGTGTATAATTCACTATTAATAGTAACTTCTAGTAATTGCATTATTCATTTAGTTGTGGTTGGGGATGCTCCAATCTACTTTTTATTTTATCCATAACCATTTTGCTATCCCATATACTTTCTATATTAGGAAGTGTCATAATCTCTTGCATAATAGCCTCTTGTGCCTCACCAATATGTAAAGCTTCTACATAAGGCTTATTAGAAAAAGTAACCCTAGAATATAGGGGAGTCCAAAGGTTAGGATAAGAAGCAGAAAACTTTTTCTCTATTTTTTTCTGAAGTATAAACAAAGGATTTGCCGTTTTGGAACTCATTTCCATAAAATTACGGTAAGAAAGTTCTGCAATAGCATCTGCATTAGGTTTACGTGTTTCTTGATAAGTTTCAAAAATCGCTTGCCAGTTACTATCCCCTAATTGTTCAATAATCCGATCTAATTCAAAAACATCTTCAAAGCCAGCATTCATGCCTTGTCCATAAAAAGGCACTATAGCATGGGCAGAATCGCCTACAAGTGCTATTTTATTCCAATACGTCCACGGGAAACACTTAGTGG
>CALGNG010000155.1 GCA_937958735.1 uncultured Aquimarina sp.
TAATACTGTCCGAATTAATCCTTGCTCCTGCAAAAACAATTACGTTATCACCTATAGTAACATTATCGCCTATGTAGGAATTTGGATAAATTTTTACATTATCGCCTATTTTAACTCCATTGGATATATAGGCAAAAGCACCTAGGTATAAATTCTCGCCATATACTGCTAATTCTGAAATATAACTAGGTTGTTCTATACCCGATTTGTTTTTCTTCATCATGTCGTAATATTCCAACAAACTTGAAAAAGCTTTTCTTGGATCGGCTACACGAATTAATGTGGTTTTTAGTTCTTGCTCCGCTACAAAATCGCTAGCTACTATAGTTATAGTGGCTAAAGTCTTGTATATATAAGGAGTATATTTTGGATTGGAAAGAAAAGATAAAGATTCTGGTTCTCCTTCTTCGATCTTAGCAAGTTTACTTACTAGCGCTTCTGGATTACCTTCTACGGTTCCTTCTAAAATTTCCGCAATTTGGTTAGCTGTGAATTTCATTGTCGCAAAAATATAAAAATTTACTTTTGTTTAAAGGGTTACAGAATTATAAATAATTAATAAACATACTCCTCTATTATTATTTCACAAAATATTAATACAAAAATTAATATTTTTTTCTTATTAAGCTTGTAAAACGTTATAAAGTCTAGAGGGTTTATTCTTTATTTACTAAACCAAACAAGCTTAAGAGGATTCTTAAGCTTGTTTGGTTTAGGTTTTATTTAGATAAAATATTGTTTTATTTTTGTCTTGATTTTAGCACTTCGACTACATTTTCTAATTTATAGCCTTTAGCTTGAAGTAATATTAAATAATGAAATAACAAATCGGCACTTTCGTTAAGAAATAAACCTTCGTCGTTATCTTTAGCTTCTATTACAACCTCTACAGCTTCTTCTCCTACCTTTTGGGCTACTTTGTTAATCCCACTTTTTAATAAAGAAGCTACATAACTTTTTTCTGAATCTGCATTTTCGATACGATTGGCTATTACACCTTCTAATGTAGAAATAAAACCGTAATCTTCTTTATTGGTTTCTGCCCAACAAGTATCCGTCCCTTTATGACACGTAGGACCTTCTGGGTTTACGGTAACTAGTAAAGTGTCTTGATCGCAATCGTTTTTAATATCTACTAAATGTAAAAAGTTTCCACTTTCTTCCCCTTTGGTCCACAGTCTATTTTTTGTTCTACTATAAAAAGTAACTTTTTTAGTATCCATTGTTTTCTGATAAGCTTCTTTATTCATATACCCTAACATTAACACTTGTTTTGTTTCGGCATCTTGAATAATTGCTGGCACTAAATTATCCGTATTCTTTGAGAAATCGATTTTCATAAACTAATTATAAGTTTGCAAATTTCGTTCTATTGTTTGGAACACACAAATAGAACAATTATAAAAATAAAAGAAGCAGCTATAATCTTAGCATTCTCTCCTTTTTACACATTTTTTTCTATATAAAAACATGGAATTCGCGTTTATCTGGTTCCACTATTTTAAAATTCCTAAAACCTTTGGTAAAAACAGCGTAATTTCTGGTATGTAAGTAATTAGCATTAAAACCATAATCATAACAGCTAATAATGGTAATAATGGTTTTACTACTTTGGTTACTTCTACTCCCGATACGCCACTTCCTATAAATAGTAAAGTTCCTACTGGTGGCGTACACAAGCCTATGCACAAATTAAGTACCATTACAATTCCAAAGTGTACTGGGTCTACTCCTATTTGCATTACTATTGGCAAAAAAATAGGAGTGAAAATTAACACTGCTGGGGTCATATCCATAAAGGTTCCTATAATTAATAGGGTAATATTAATGGCTAACAGCATCAACACTTTACTTTCAAAACTAGAAAGCATAAATGCTGAAATTAATTGAGGTATCCCATTAAAAGCGAATAACCATGATAAGGCCATAGAAGTACAGATTAAAAACATGACCACTGCAACTGTTTTAGAACTTTTTATAATTACTGTTTTAAGATCTTTAAACTTTAGTTCTTTATAATATAGACTTAATAACAAAGCATATAACACTGCAATTACAGCACCTTCTGTGGCGGTAAAAATTCCAAAAATTATACCTCCTACCACGACTACAATCATTAAAATACTTAGAAAGGCTTTTGAAAAATCCACGCTTAATTGTTTAAACGATACTTTGGGTTCTTTTGGATATTTATTTTTTACCGCAATAATGGCTGCATAAATTAAAAAAGCTAAGGCTAGTAAAAAACCAGGTAAATAACCTGCTAAAAAAAGGGATTCTACCGATGCAGCTCCTCCACTGGCTAAGGCAAAAACTATTAGGACATTACTGGGAGGAATAATTAATCCTAAAGTAGATGATGTTATATTAAGTGCTGCACTAAAGGGTTTTGGGTAGTTTTCTTTTTCCATACGCTTAGTAAGCACCCCTCCTATTGCCGATGCCGATGCGGCTGCGGAACCTGATACGGCTCCAAAAAACATGGCCGAAATAATATTTACATACAACAGACCTCCAGGGAGGCTACCTACTAAAGATTTCGAAAAATTAATTAATCTATTGGCTATTCCTCCACGGTTCATAATATCGCCCGCTAGGATAAAAAACGGAATGGCTAATAATGCAAAACTGTCCATACCCGTAGTCATTTGCTGCATTACTGTGGTTAGTGCTGGTAGGCTTGGCAGACTAAGTAACAGTGTTAGCGTTGTAGCAATACCTACACTATAGGATACAGGAACTTTTAATAATAATAGTCCAAATAAAATGGTAAAAAGCACTATAATTCCTATTATGGCTATGGACATATCTTATTATTTTTGACCTTAATATAACGAGTAATGTGGCAAGTACTAAAAAACAATATAAATACTCCACTAATAGGTACTATACTATATACTAGTCCTATGGGTAAATTAAGAGATGGAGAGGTTTGTCCTAATTTTAACGTAATGTATACTAGATTACTCCCTCCTACAACCATTACAAAAAAGGCAAAAAGCATAATTGCAATTTCTATAAACAGGTCGAGTCTAAATTTATTTATAGTTGTTAATTTTTTATAAACAAAATCTATAGCCATTTGCCCTTTATAGCTACGGGAATAAGCTGTGGCTAATATGGCTAGCCATATTAATAAAAATCTAGAAAGCTCTTCTGTAAACGAGCTGGGGTTACCTACAAAATATCGTGCTATTACTTGCCACAATACATCTATTACTAGAATGGAAAACAGTATTACTAAAATAAATTCTAATGTATTTTGAAGCTGCATAAAAAGTTTTTCCATTAATGAACTGATTTTATACGTTTAATTAATGATTTTTTAGCTGGGTCCGAAAATGAATTAATGACTTCTTTTGTTTTTTCTATAAATAATAATTTATCGGGTACTATAATCTGGACTCCTTCTTTACGTAAAATTTTAAAACTCTCTTTTTCCGAATCTTTCCAAAATTTCTTTTGAGCGTTTGCAGCAATACGTACTGCGTTTTGTAACCATTTTTTTTCTTCTTGGTTTAAATTATCTAAAAACTGAGTACTAGCTATTAATAAATCGGGCACATAAGAATGTGCATCTAATGTATAGTATTTACATATTTCGAAATGTCTCGAGCTTACCAAGGAGGGGGCGTTGTTTTCTGCTCCATCGACCACCCCTTGTTGTAAGGCAGTGTAGAGTTCTCCAAAAGACATGGGCGTGGGGGATCCTCCTAAAGCCTTTACCATCTTCATCATAGTCTGGTCGTTCATTACCCGTATTTTCAAAGATTTTAAATCTTCTGGTTTGTAAACGGGCTTTTTTTTAGTGTAAAAACTTCTACTACCTGCATCAAAAAAACAAAGTCCCTTTAACCAATAGTCTGCTCCTTTATTTAAAATTTCTTTTCCTATTTGCCCTTCTAAGACTTTAAAGTAATGGGCTTTATCTCTAAACAGGTATGGGATACTAAGCACTCCATATTCTGGCACAAAATTAGTCATAGTAGAAGCGCTTACTTTAGTCATA
>CALGNG010000156.1 GCA_937958735.1 uncultured Aquimarina sp.
GATACTCCTTATCTAATATAACACCAGATAGATCCCCCGTTTGTCCTAAGGCAAACAAGCTAGTTAATAAAAACACAATTGGTAATAATTGCTTCATTGTAAATAATTTTTAAGATTTAATTTAGTTTTCAATTCGGTGGCAAAGAAACCACGATAGTGTTACCTGTATATTAATTACAAGTTAATGTTACATCAATATATTCCTTAAAAATTACCAAAATGTAAGTGCTTGTTTTATCTAAAGGGTTGTAATAAATTGTTGGAGCTTTAAATATATAGTGTTTTAGGTGTTTTTAGTTTTAATGTAGCAAAGCAATTTAACAAACACTTAAAACTAAGATTACTTTTAGTACATATTTCAAGCCTACATTTGGTTTTGAATTTTTATAAGTTAGATTTTAATTTAAAAATTTTCAATTCGCATAGGCTCCTTATATAAGGAGCCTTTTTTTGTTTTAAAGAAGATAACATTTACATAACATTAATGTAATTAACACGTAACCCAGTATAGAAGGTAATGTGATTACATTTGCAGTCCCAAATAGTGTTAAATGAAAAATATATTTTTTATAATAAGCTTATTAGTTTCTAGTGTTTTGTTTGCTCAAGACAATGGAGTAATAGAAGGGGTTGTAATGGATGCTTCTGCGGAAAATGCGCCTATGTTATTTGCCAATGTTACGGTAAAAGAGACAAAACAAACTTTAACTACAGGTTATAGAGGGGGATATTTTTTTAAAGATCTAAAGCCAGGGACATACACTTTAGTATTTAACTTTTTAGGTTATAAAAGTATTATTAAAAAGGTTGTTGTAAAGGCGGAAACTGTTAAGATAGATGCTATGTTAGAGCCTAGTACAGATATAAATTTTGAATCGATACAATTAACTTCTAAGTAATAATCTATAAAATTAGAATTAGAAAACACTGCTTGGCGGTGTTTTTTTGTTTTTAATCGATTTTTATAACTAAAAGTTAATATCAAAACTGAATTTTAATATAATATATTTGCAACCAAAATTAAGACACAAATTATGGATGTTTATTTGTTGATGGTAATTGCCTTAGGCTTGTTAGCTGTAGCAGATTTAGTAGTAGGAGTTAGTAATGATGCTGTAAATTTCTTAAACTCGGCCATTGGATCTAAAGCGGTTTCGTTTAGAACTATTATGATTGTTGCCAGCGTAGGTATTGCCGCAGGAGCTATTTTTTCTAGCGGACTAATGGAAGTGGCTCGTAAAGGAATCTTTAATCCCAGTCAATTTTACTTTGATGAGATTATGATTATTTTTATGGCAGTAATGATTACCGATATATTACTGTTAGATTTTTTTAACACTCTTGGGATGCCAACCTCTACAACGGTATCCATTGTTTTTAATTTGTTAGGAGCAGCAGTAAGTATAGCATTAATAAAGATTAATACAGACGATGCTTTACATATCACAGATTTAACCAATTATATAAATACAGAAACAGCCACTAAGATTATCTATGGCATATTGCTGTCGGTTTTAATAGCCTTTTCTATTGGGGCTGTTGTGCAATTTATAACCAGGTTGTTGTTGTCTTTTAATTTTCAGAAAAAAGCAAAATGGACGGCTGCGTTGTTTGGAGGTATTGCTTTAACAGCATTATTGTATTTTATTTTAATGAAGGGGATTAAGGGAACCAATTATGCAAAATCTATTGTAGATGTGTTGTATAATAATGGTCCAGAAGGGCTATTGGCTTGGGCAAATGAATACTTTGGAACTTCCTACGAAACTATAAAGGAATTGGCAAAAGCTAAAAAGGATTTTATAAAAATAGATGCTACAAATAGTGTGGTAAATCTAACTTTACGTGGTTGGTTAGAAGGCAATGTACTGCTTATTATTAGTGCTGGTTTAGTTATTTGGTCTTTGTTGTCCTATGCGCTAACTCAATTTTTAAAAGTTAATATATATAAGTTGGTAATTGTAGTAGGTACCTTTGGTTTAGCATTAGCCTTTTCGGGTAACGATTTGGTAAACTTTATAGGTGTACCCATTGCAGGATGGCAATCTTACGAAGCTTGGTTAGCTTCAGGGCAACCAGCATCAGAATTTTCTATGGCTATTTTAGCCTCCAAATCTACCACGCCAACCTTATTGTTATTTATCTCTGGAGCTATTATGGTTTTGACTTTATGGTTATCTAAAAAGGCACGTTATGTAGCCGAAACCGAGATTAACTTAGCAAGAGAAGGGGCAGGGCAAGAGCGTTTTGATCCTAACTTTTTGTCTAGAGGTATTGTAAGATTTGCGGTAGCAACCAACGATGGTTTTAACTCTCTATTACCAGTGCCAATAAAAAATTACATAGAAAAAAGATTTGCAAAAAAAGAAGTAGAGTCTTCGAAGGAAAATATAGCAGATATGCCTGCATTTGATATGGTTAGGGCAGCTACCAATTTAGTAGTTGCTGGAATCTTGATTTCTATAGCAACTTCCATGAAACTGCCATTATCTACCACCTATGTAACCTTTATGGTGGCAATGGGAACCTCTTTAGCAGACCGTGCATGGGGGACAGAAAGTGCAGTATACCGTGTTGCAGGAGTACTTAATGTAATTGGAGGTTGGTTTTTTACCGCTATTTGTGCCTTTGTAGCTTCTGGAATTGTAGCTTTTTTAATGCACCTTGGAGGACCAATTATGATGGTTGTATTACTTTTTGTAGCAATGGGTTTAATTATTAGAAACACATTAAGTTACAGAGAAAAAGTAAAAGCAGACAAAGTAGAGGATAGTCTTAAAGTTTCGGAAAGTAATTCTATACAAGGGGTAATAGAAGAAAGTGCTAGCAACATAAAAGCCTTTGTTAGTAGGGGGAATAAGATTTATGGATTAACTATAGATGGACTTTCATTATACGATTTAGCGATATTAAAAAAGAGTAGAAAAGGGATTGCAAAGCTAGATAAGGAGGTAGAAGAGTTAAGTGATAGTGTTTTCTATTTTATTAAGAATTTAGATGAATCCAGCGTAGGAGCCAGTAATTTTTATATTAGTATAATTGGTTATTTACAAGACATGTCACAATCTTTAGACTCTATTACTAAGTCTAGTTATAAGCACTTAAATAACAACCATAAGAAGCTAAAATTTAACGAGATTAAGGATTTAAAAAGTATAGAACAAGAATTGTGCGAATTGTTTAAGAAGATAGAAATCTTGTTTAATAAAGTAGAATTTAGCGAGATTGATCTTATTTTAAGTCAACAGCAAGAATTATTTACTAACGTAAATAAAAAAATCGATAGGCAAATAGAACGTACCCGAGCAGAAGAAAGTAGTCCAAAAAATACTAGATTGTATTTTGGATTGCTTACAGAAACTAAGAATTTAATAACAAGTACAATGAATTTGTTGCAAATCTATAAGGAGCAACAATAGTCTTTGGGATAGGCTAATTACTAGTTTAATTTATAAATAGGCTATACAATATTTAGATACCAGTTTATGGTATTAAAAATTAAAAGCAGAATAATGAAGTCTCATTATTCTGCTTTTTTGATTTAGCATCCCTTTTTAGAGTGTTGGATAAATAAGGTGAAATTAGCCGATACAAATACCGGTGTCTTTTAGGAGTAATCTGGTAATGGTCTAATTTTTTTGTAATGCTTAGTCTTATATAACTAAACAGCGTAAAGGGTTATTAGAGATTTAGCTATTAGGATTAAGTATAGAATATGAAAACAAAAAAAGGGATCAGATTTGCATCTGATCCCTTTTCCTTTTAGAAAAAATAATACATATTATTTTCTAAAATTTGCTACTACAGTACTATTCTCATCCCAAGTTTTAATAGAAGAGATTTGGTTATTGTCATAACTAATTTCCGATAATGTTTTACCATCGTAGAAATACCAAGTACCTGTTTTTACTCCTTTATTATAGGTTCCTTCAGATACTTTTTCGCCTTTAGAATTAAAAGAAATCCATTTTCCGTCTAGTTTTCCATCCTTGTAGAATCCTTGTTGTTGGATGCTACCATTGTCATGGAAAAAAGTTCCTTTTACCTTATTACTATCAACTTTTTCGTAAGTAGGCTTTATGTTTTGTGCGGATAATAATCCGGTTACTAAAGTGGCGAATATTATTAATATATTTTTCATACTGATTGAATTTTATGGTTTACTATGGTGTAAAGATACACATAATTTACAATTAGTTTACAATTAGTTAACATTAAAATTATAAAAACTTGATTTTTAGAGAGTTGAAATGTTATGAGAGAGGTATTTGTAGATGTTTTTTAAAATATTTTCTTATAATGTTACCTAAAATCGGACATAAGGTTAGTAAATTGTTACCAATTACAATGTAGACAGGTTTCAATATCCTAAAATGGTATATTTATAACTTATCCCTATTGCGATAACAATTATTTAATGGAAAAAAAAGATATTACCATACTATTAGTAGATGATGAACCAGATATTTTAGAAATAATAGGTTATAATCTTACGGATGAAGGTTACCGAGTAATAACTGCCGAAAATGGAGTAGAAGCTATCGAGAAGGCCAAAAAACATTTGCCACAACTAGTGATATTAGATGTTATGATGCCCGAAATGGATGGTATGGAAGCCTGTGAAAACCTTCGAAAAATTCCAGAACTAGAAAATACAATTATTACTTTCTTATCTGCTAGAGGAGAAGACTACTCCCAGGTAGCAGGATTTAATGCAGGAGCAGACGATTATATTACCAAGCCTGTTAGACCTAAAGTTCTGGTAAGTAAAGTGCAAGCTTTATTGCGCCGTTTAAATCAAGATAATAAAGTAGAAG
>CALGNG010000157.1 GCA_937958735.1 uncultured Aquimarina sp.
ACAGGCACACTAAGTACTTCTTCTACATCTTTTAAAGAACGGATTTTTGTATTAAATAAATCATTCAAATAAATTCCTAAAAAAGGAATGAAAAAGGAAATAAAAAGTGCTCCTAGATAAATTATTTTTTTGCTCGAATTAACCTCGTATGCACCATAAATAGAAGCTCTATCTATTATTCTTGAATTAGGAACGGTAATATGGCTAGTTATTTCTGCTTCTTCTCTTTTTTGAAGTAAATACAGATATAGTTCTTCTTTTACTATTTTATCACGCTCAATAGCTTTTAGATCCATTTGCCTTTTTGGGGCTACATAAAGTTTTCCACTAAAATACTCCCCTTTATTACGTAAACTATTCAATGTAATTTTAATGGAAGAGGCTAGACTATTAAAACTACTAATTAAAAATTGTCTTATAGAATTAATTTGTTCATCTATATTAAGTACTACTGGATTAATAACACTAGAGGTCTTTAAAAGTCTTTTTCTTTGAGTTATAAGAGCATTATATCTAGAAACATTACTATTAATAGAGGGATCATTAAAACCTAGATTTGCCGGTATAATATCATTTTTACCATCATTACTGCGAATAAAGCCCAACATAGAAGTAATTAATCTAAGTTTTGTCTCGTTTTCCGAAATTTCTTGGGCATTTTGTGAATCAAAACTAGCAACTCTTTCTGCTTGTGCATTAAGGTCTGATGACAATCCAAATCTGGATTTGTATCCAGCAGCTTCTCCTTCTACAGACGTTAACTCGTTAGATATTAAATTTAAACGATCTTTTAAAAATTCTGCTGTTTTATTTGAAATCCTCTTTTTATGATTAATACTTTCTTTCTCGTAATCATCTATAAGCGTATTTATAAAATCTGTAGCTTTATCCACAACAGGGTCGTTCATAGAAACTTTAACTACAGAAGATCCTTTATTTATGGTAAATACATTTAAACGATTACGATAACTTTCTACCGAAGACTTTACATCTGTAAGTTTTATTTTTATAATACTTCCTTTTGGAGTCTCTGCTAATTTAGAGTTTGGGGTTATAATAACATCTCCAATATTTGTTTTGTTTTTTTTACCAAAAGAATAGTAATCTAATACATCTCCTTTTTTATTTAATAACGAATAGGATATTTCTGAATTTATTCTAACAAAAAAAGTTTCCGATTTTAAATCTATAATAGAATCATTTTCTAAAAAATTAATTTCTATGGGTGGGCTGGGGTAGCTTTCTGTTTCTAGTATTTTTCCTTCTGTAAAGTATTGAACGTTTAAGTCTAGTTTTTTGATAACACTTTTTATAAGAGTTCTAGATTTTAGTAATTGAATCTCTTTTTCTATATTATTTGAGTTTTCATCTATAAAGCCCAACTCTTTAAAACCAGCCAAACCATATTCGCTAATATTATCTTCTTGTGAGATAGCAATAGTCGCAGATACATTGTAAAGGGGCACAGTATAACGCACATAAAAGTAAGCAAGTACACAAAAAATAAGGGCGCTAATACAAAACCAATACCATTTTTTTAAATACTTTTTAAACTCTGCCTTAAGATTAAAATTACTCCCTACTTTTCGGTTGGAAATTATTTCTGCTCCTATATTATTATTTAAGTCCATTCAATTAAAATTTTATAATAATTAAAAGAAACCTACAAGAGACAATACCACTCCTAGTACTGTAAGCGCAATAGTTAATGTATTAGAATTAGTTTTGGAGGTCCTTACTCTTGATGGATTAGGTTCTACATATACTATATCGTTTTGATTTAAGAAATATACTGGAGAATTAAATATTTCTTTAGACGTTAAATCTAATCTATGATATTGTTTTTCTTTACCTAAATCTCTAATTACTACAACCTCTTGTCGCTTCCCTTTAATAGTTAAATCACCAGCGATACCTATTGCATCAATTATCGATACTTTCTCATTAGGTATTGTAAAATTTCCTGGTGTATTTACTTCTCCTAATACTGTAATCTTAAAATTTTCTAATCTTATAGTAACTACGGGATCGTTTATATATTCTTTTATTTTTTCTTTAATAACACTAGATGCTTTAATACGGGTTAAACCTTCTATTTTTATTTTCCCAAGTACTGGAAAATCGATATTACCTTCGGCATCTATTAAATAAGTAGGGGCTTGTGTTGTTTGAACCACTCCTCCACTATTATCGACATCTATGGAAAGACCTTGAGCTAAATTAAACGGCCTTGCTGTATCCATATCCGATGCAGAAACAAAAATGCTTATAACATCATCTATTTTAAAGCTTGGTGCCTTGTTATTTTTTACTGAAATTTTATCAAGATTTTCTATTCCTTGAAAGTAAACTACATCTTCTGGTGCTTTACAACTACCAAATAGAAGAATTAATTTTATAATACAAACTGTTTTTAAAACCTTCATTATAGGGTATTAGGTTGACACAATATATTGTTTTGATAGAACAAAATACTAAACATTTTGAAAATTATCATCTATCATTATCAACTCTTTATATTTATACTTTTTTTTCTTTTTATCTATATTTTCGAAAACAGAGTTTTTAGATATATATTCTGGAACAATTTCTTTAATTTTTGATACAATAAGATTATCATGATTTAATAAGTCCATAGTGCACAAATCGTCAATTCTATCTTTTAAAAATACATAAGGTAAATCTCCTTTATTTTTACTTATCATAATTTTTTTATGATAAGTAGGCATGGTATTTTCTGTATTAGCTAATAATTCTTCGTACAGCTTTTCTCCAGATCGTAATCCTGTAATTTTTATATCTATATCTTCTGGGTAATTAAGTCCAGATAAATGAATCATCTTTTTAGCTAAATCAAATATTTTTACAGATTTACCCATATCAAATATAAATATCTCTCCCCCTTTACCCATAGTCCCTGCTTCTACTACTAGTTTAGATGCTTCGGGTATAGTCATAAAATAACGGGTAATATCTTTATGTGTAACGGTTATTGGTCCTCCTTTTTCTATTTGCTTTTTAAATAAAGGTATTACCGATCCATTAGAACCTAAAACATTTCCAAAACGAGTGGTTATAAATTTTGTGTTACTTCTTTTTTGCAAACATTGTATATACATTTCTGCAACACGCTTTGTAGCTCCCATTACATTAGTTGGGTTTACTGCTTTATCGGTAGAAATAAAGACAAACTTATTTACATCGTACTTATCCGATAAGTTTGCTAAATTATGTGTACCCAAAACATTAACTTGTACTGCTTCGCTTGGATAACTCTCCATTAAAGGTACATGTTTATATGCTGCAGCATGAAAAACCATGTTTGGGGTATATTTATAAAAAATAAGCTCCATTCTAGAATAGTTACTAACATCCCCTATTATTACTTCAAAATTAGAAACCCCTTTACTAATTAGTTCTTGTTGTAAATCGTACAAACTTGACTCGCTTTGGTCTACTAATACTAATTTTTTATAATCGTATTTTGTTAGTTGACGTACTATTTCGCTTCCAATAGAACCAGCTGCTCCTGTAATTAAAATAATTTTATCTTTTATTTCTTTAACTACGCTTTCGTTTTGAATATCAATAGAGGGTCTTTCTAACAAATCCTCTATTTCTATTGGTTTAATTTGAGATATATTAAGTTCTCCATTATTCCAATCTTCGTAAGAAGGTACTATTTTAATTTTTAATCCTAATTTTAGAAACGAATCTGATATGGCAAATAAATCTTTCTTACTTATACTTTGATCTGAAATTATTATTTCGTCTATATCATTTTTTGAAATAAATTTTTCATTAATATTTTTAGCATTGTAAACTTTAATCCCGTTAATGGTTTTTCCTATTTTACCGGGTCTATTTTCTAGAAACCCCACTACTTTTATGGCTCTATTATCGTCGTTTGCCAATACTGATAATGTAGTAATGCCTGAATTTCCTGCTCCAAAAATCATTATCCTATGATTTTCTCCAACTTTGTGTTTTATAAAATAATAACAATACTTAAAAATTAGCCTACTGGTTACTAAAGTTATAATATTTAGCAGATAATGCATATCTATAATAGATAGTGGAATATTATATGATTCGGAAAACAAAAACCACTTTCTACTACCAAAGACTAATAAGCTAGACATTAATAATAGCATGGTTACGGCTATAAACAAGTTATAGGCATCTTTCATTCCTGCTTGGCGAATAATCCCTTTATAAGAGCCTATTATAATAAAACTTGTAAGCGAAAACACTAATATTATAGGTAGTTGACTTAATATATTTGTTTCAAGAAAATTACCAGAAATTCCAAATCTAATTACATATGCCAATAAAAAATTAAGCATTACAACAATAATATCTATTGCTAATACCACCCATTTTGACGCATGTTTGTCCAAATTTTTAAGAAAAAAAGATTTTATCATTGTAAAATAGTTTTAATGATTGATGTTATTCTTTTTAAATCCTCTATTGCTAAATTAGAACCGCTTGGCAAGCAAAGTCCTTTATCAAAGAGGTTTTCGGAAACACCATTTACATAGCTTATGTTTTTTTCAAAAACAGGTTGGCAATGCATAGGTTTCCATAGGGGGCGGGATTCTATATTTTCGTTGGCAAGTGTTATTCTAATTTCTTCTCTTAATTTATAGGAGCTGGTTTGTATGCAAGTTAACCACCTATTGGAGTAAGATCCGTTTGTTTCTTTTTGAAAAGAGATGTCTTTAAACTCTTTTAATTGTTCGAGGTAAAAATTGTAATTATTTCTTCTTTTTTGAACATGACTATCCAGTACCTGCATCTGCCCTCTTCCTATACCAGCAATTATATTACTCATCCGGTAATTGTAACCAATTTCTGAATGTTGATAATGTGGCGCATTATCTTTAGCTTGGGTAGCTAAAAAAATAGCCTTATCCTTTATTTCTTTTGAATTTGTTACTAGGGCACCACCTCCTGAAGTGGTTATAATTTTATTACCATTAAAAGATAATATAGCCATATCTCCAAAAGTGCCACATTTTTCGCCGTAATGGGTACTTCCTAATGCCTCTGCACTATCTTCTAAAACAGGTATTCCGTATAGTAACGAAATTTTATTAATCTTTTCTACATTGTAAGGCATACCATACAGATGTACTGCAACAATAGCTTTGGGCTTTTTCCCTTTTGCTATGCGATCTTTTATAGCAATCTCTAATTGGTTAGGACATATATTCCAAGTTTTAGATTCACTATCTATAAAAATAGGTATGGCTCCCAAATAGGTAATTGGATTTGCCGAAGCTGCAAAAGTAAAACTTTGACATAAAACTTCGTCGCCTTGCTTTACACCTAATAACCTTAAACCTAAATGCAGTGAAGCTGTACCCGATACTAACGCAGCAGCACAAACACCTTTAGAAAGGTATTGTTCTAGGTCTTTTTCAAAACCATCTACATTAGGTCCTAATGGGGCTATCCAGTTAGAATCAAAAGCTTCTTTTATATAGTCCTGCTCTTTTCCTCCCATATGAGGAGAAGAAAGCCAAACTTTTTTATTGGTAATTATCTGCATTCAAAAAAAATTAGTTAGTGATTTATGGTTAAACTAAAACCACGTCTACCCAGACCTTTAGCATCCTAATAGGATTTTATACAAATCAAAAATAATTGTGAATTAACAGATAATCGTATTAAAAACTATAATCTTATTAAGTTTTTCGATATAATTAATACTTTCTTGGTTTATTAGTGTGTGCATATATTTGAAATTTAATTTTGGTAAGAAATAGATTTCATTTTATTGTTACTACTGCTAAATTACACACTTATAGGAATCTAATATCTTAAAATAGTCAAAATTCTTAAAAAAAACGTCAATCTGTGTAATCGCACTTTTTAATAATTTGATTTAAAAATCACAATTAAATAAATTTAATTTTTTAATTAATTGATTTACAGGAAATTAATTTACAATAAGATGCTTTTTTTTGTAAAAAAAATTGTAGGAAAAGGACTATTAATAAAACTGTCTTTTTTTGATGAAATTAAAAAACAAGCTGTTTTATTTATTAGATAACCCCTTAATTATGCTCTAATAACTCTAAATCTACTTTAAAAATTAAATATTAAACCTATTTACTCCTATTTTTATAAGATATCTAACACATTACAAAATGCTATTTAATTCTTTAGAATATTTTTTATTTCTCTTAATTGTTTACCTTATTTATTGGTATGCTTTTTCTAATAAACTTTTATATCAAAATCTATTTCTACTTGTAATTAGTTATGTTTTTTATTCCTTTTGGGATTGGAGGTTTTTATCACTTATTATTACCAGTACTATAATTGATTATTTTACAGGTTTATATATTTACAAATCTACACTTACTAAATATAAAAAAATAGGATTAGGTATTAGTTTAGTGTCTAATATAGGAATACTTTTGTTTTTCAAATATTTTAATTTCTTTATAGATTCTTGGATCGAATTTTTTAACTTTCTGGGCTTTACTGTTCATTCTAAATGGAACCTTAACATTATTTTACCTGTAGGTATTTCTTTTTATACCTTCCAAACCATGTCTTATTCGTTGGATATTTATAGAAAAAAAATAGTGCCCACTACCCATTTTATTTCTTTTGCTACCTATATTACTTTTTTTCCACAACTGGTGGCTGGTCCAATAGAAAAAGCTTCCAATCTATTACCACAAATTACTACAAAGAAAGTCTTTAATTACCAGCAATCTTGCGATGGTTTAAAATTAATTTTATGGGGATTATTTAAAAAAGTAGCTATTGCCGATACCTTGGCCCCTATGGTAGATGACATATTTACCCATTACAGTAACTTTTCTGCCTCTACCCTACTATTGGGAGCCTTATTTTTTAGTTTTCAAATGTATGGGGATTTTAGTGGCTATTCGGATATAGCC
>CALGNG010000158.1 GCA_937958735.1 uncultured Aquimarina sp.
GTTTTGTTTTCTATCTTTAGAAAACAAAACGCACTATTTTGAAACTTCTAACCATCATCACGCTTATTTTATGCTTTAGTACCTATAGCTTAGAAGCCTAAATATAGAACAAGATTTAAAAAAAGGCGTAAAAGTAGCAGAAGAAGCGCTTTCCAAGGGCAGAAATACAAAAGAAAAACTACGAATACAAAAAAATAAGAACTCCTCCTCTACAGCATAAAAAACAAATACTGTAGAGGTCTGGAGAAATTATAAGTTTGTTCTTGGAGAAAAAGTGATTTTTTATGACAATTTAAAATTAGAAGAAATGGGCGAGTTTCCTTATCGCAGGGGTTTAAACGAAGAAGACGCGTAGCTAGCTACTTTTAAAAGGAAAAAGTAAAGCTTTAAACAACAATATTACGGAGGGGAAAAAATCTAATAACCGCAGAGTAGAATTTAATCGATTACAATATGGCCAAAGCAAATAGTCCAAAAAACACTAAAAACAAAGCTTTACACAGCAAGCTTATGGGGCGAAAAAAACGAAAAAAAGCTGCCGAAAAAGATAAAAACAAGGAGCGTTTAAAAGAAATTGCTCGACAATTCCACGCTTCCCAAACAGAAGAAAACCTTACTACCGATAATAAAATTTAAGTTTCTTTTTATCTAACTAAACCATTATAAAACTACCTGCTAGAAACACAAAATTCTCTATAAAAAACTTAAATTATCCTATACTTTATTATACAACCTATTACCCTTTTTTATATTTTTAACTCACCTTTAAAAACTATTTGAGCTTCGCTTTCAATCGTCATTTTTTGTTCATTAATTAATTCAACAGTCATATAGCCTGTTCTTTCAGAGCATTGAAAAGATTTCATTTTTCTTTTATTCAATCTAATACTCCAGTATTTGGTTAAAAAAGTATGTGTTCCCCCAGTTACAGGGTCTTCGTTTGTACCACTCCAAGGCCAAAAATACCTTGATTCAAAATCAAACTCTTCTTGTTGAGAACGAGCTGTTATTAAAACTCCATTTATTGAATTATGAGATGCTTTTAGTTTTTCATAATTGGGAGATAATTTACTTAAAACTATACTATCTTCAATTTCTATTAATAGTATATGTGTCTCTCTATTATACTCGGAATTAATTATTTTATCAATCCCAAGAGCAGATAATAATTCGTTAGGAGCATTTCGTTTTTCTGTTTCGTAAATGGGGAAAAACATTTTAATAAAAACATCTTTTCTTTCAATTGGAAGCTCTAAATTATTAATGTTAACAAATTTAATTTCTTTTAACTCGGAGTATTTTTCAAAAATTACTTTAGAAGATGCTAGCGTAGCGTGTCCACATAATGGAATCTCCATTTTAGGAGAAAAAAATCTAATCAGATATTTACTATTATTCTTATCTATTCTTCTTATAAAGGCAGTTTCAGATAACCCCAGTTCTTTCGCTATCGATTGCATGAAATTATTGCCAATATCTTCTTCTAAAATACATATACCCGCTGGGTTTCCTTTAAAAGATTCATTAGTAAAAGAATCAACAATATATGTTTCTATTGTTTTTCTCATAATTGATAGTAATTTTAAAGTAAATTATAGTTTTTTTATTCTATTTCCAATATGTATTATCTGCCCTAAGACGATTTTAAATTAGATTTAAACCTTAAATAATTTCTAAAAAATTATAAAAAAATTACAATTTCTTAGCTTGTTCCCAATAATTATTCATTTGGTCTAGAGACATTTTGCTTAAAGGTTTATTTATTTTTTTAGCTTCTTTTTCTAAATATTGAAAACGCTTTATAAATTTTTTATTGGTGCGTTCTAAGGCATCTTCTGGGTTTACCTTTAAAAATCTGGCATAGTTAATCATAGAAAATAACACATCTCCAAATTCTGCTTCTAACTTGTCTTGATCCTGTGCTAGGACTTCCTCTTGCAATTCTGCTAATTCTTCTTGCACCTTTTCAAAAACTTGTTGTGGTTCTTCCCAATCAAAACCTACTCCTGCTACTTTGTCTTGTATTCTACTGGCTTTTACCAATGCAGGAAGCGATTTGGGTACACCTTCTAAAACACTATTTTTTCCTTCCTTAAGCTTTAACTGCTCCCAATTGCGTTTTACCTCTTCTTCGTCTGCAACTTCTACATCTCCGTAAATATGAGGGTGACGGTGGATTAATTTTTCACAAATTTCATTACTTACCGATCCAATATCAAAATCTTTAGTCTCGCTTCCAATTTTAGAATAAAAAACAATGTGTAATAGTAAATCGCCTAGTTCTTTTTTAATTTCTGATAAATCTTTATCTAAAATAGCATCCCCTAACTCGTAAGTTTCCTCTATGGTTAAATGTCTTAGACTTTCAAAAGTTTGTTTTTTATCCCAAGGGCATTGCTCTCTTAGCTCGTCCATAATAATTAAAAGTCTTTCTAGGGCTTTTAACTCTTCTGGTTTGGAGGTTTTTATAGTGGTAAGTTTCATCAGGGAAGTTTCTAATAGTTATCTAAAATCTAAACTAACTATTTTATTTGACAAACTTAGAGGTAAAAGAAGTTTGTCCTATGGTTTTAAAAAAATACATGCCATTGTTTAATTCTGAAATATCGATACTGGAAGTTTTAGAATCTATATTACCAGAAAGAACCAAACTACCCGATGTACTATATACTGCATACTTTTCTACTTTATAAGATTCTGGATAAGAGTAATATAATCTTCCTTTTCTTAAATTTAAAAAAAATTGAATTTCATTATCGACCATATCAATAGTACTTAACTCTGTAGGTGTTTCTAGATTTAGTGCTTTTTCAAAGTCTGGAATTCCATATCCGATACTATTATCTGGCGTATTAAATTGAGAACTAGATTTACGAACTAGATCCATAATTTGCTCTGGTGTTTTTAATGGTAAGGCCTGCATTAAACTGGCCATTGCACCAGCAATTATAGGACTACTAAAAGAGGTACCATTACTTACTCCAATAGTGCCGTCTTCCCTTATTATATTGGCTTGCACTCCTAAGGCTACTACATCTGGTTTTATTCTATTATCTGCTGTAGGTCCTACAGAGCTAAACCCCGCTTTGTTTCCATTAACCCCTACTGCCCCGATACTAAAAACCGATTTAGAATCTGCTGGAGAGGTAATAATTTTCCAATTGTTCCGACCCAAATTACCTGCCGAACTAATTACCAACATCCCTTTTTCTACAGCTATATTGGCTCCCTTGGCAATACTTGTAGTATTACCATCCATATCGGTAATATCATAATCGTATTTAGGGTTGTCGAACGTATTATAGCCTAATGAAGTGTTAATAATATCTACACCTAAACTATCTGCTACTTCTGCCGCTCTAATCCATAAAGCTTCTTCTAAAGGGCTTTCGGAATTGATGTCTTCTGTCCTAAATAAATAATAATTAGCATCTATAGCCGTCCCGATAAACTTATCTTCTAAATATCCTGCTATGGTACTAAAGGTTTGGGTACCATGGCTATTGTTTTTATACTGAAATACATTGGCATTATTGGATACAAAATCGAAACCTCCTAAAATTTGATTATTTTTTATAACCTTACTAAAAGCATTTATTAAATCTACATTGGCAAAACCACTATCTATAATGGCTATAGTAATTCCTTTTCCCTTATACCCTTTTTGTTGTAGTGACTTTAAATTAATTTGATCTAGTTGTGCATCGGTACTAAAAGCAATTGTATCTTCTATTTTTTCTAGCTTATTTTTTCCTAGTTTTTTGGGTAATCTCTGGGGTGCTATATTATTGTTATTTAATGCTCTATTTAAAAAAAACACTTCCTCTACAAAGTCGTTATCTTTTAATTTTATTATATCTTCTTTTTTCCCAGAAACATACACGGCATTAAACCATTTGGAATAGGTGTGGTAGGTAATTCCTTCTTGTTTTTTTATTTTAGACAGAAACTTTAAGTTAATAGGAAGGTCTTTACTATCTAGAGCTATTTTAAATTTTTCTTTACGAGATATAGCTTTAGTTGTTAAAAAAAGGCTGGGTTGTAATAATACTGTTTCCTCTTCTACTTTAGGGGTAAAATATATCCATGCTTGCTCTATTTGGGAAATACCAAATTGATAAAAACAGATAAAAAACAGTGTACATATCCTATTCAAAACCAAGTGCTTTTGGTTAATTTACAAATAAATTAATTTATAGTATATCTATTTTTATTTAATTATAAAATATTTACTTCTGTTTGGAGAGAGATACCGTAAGTACTTTTTATTTTAGACATAATTATTTCTGCTAATTCTAAAATTTCTTTACCCGTACAGTTTCCGGTTTTATTAATTAAAACTAAAGCTTGTTTATGATGTACCCCAGCATTTTTATAAGTGTAGCCCTTAAAGCTTGCTTGATCTATTAACCAACCTGCTGGTACTTTTACTGTGGTTTCGGAAATGGGGTAATGTGGTATAGTTGGATATTTAAGTACTAAATCTTTATATTGGGATA
>CALGNG010000159.1 GCA_937958735.1 uncultured Aquimarina sp.
TGTAAATAAACAGAAAACTTTTGAGTTAGCACAAACCCCCTATTTTTTATATACATTGTTGTGTAAAGTTTTAGTACCAGTCATTTTCATCCTCATCATCTTCTTCGTCATCTTCGTCACTTTCAATAGGTATCATATTAAAGTCAGGAAGTTCTATATCTTCTAAAAAGTCAAGTACACTAGGTAATTTAATTTCTTTTTCTAACTTAATTTTAGTTTTAATTTGGTTTTCACTATTGTAAAATGAAATGTTCAAATTTATTAGAATATCTAAAAATTCATTGTCTAAAATAAGTTTATCGTCTTCAAAGTTTAACCAATTGTTTTTTACAGCTTCATAAATTAGTAACCAATTATCTCCAGTACTATTTGAAGCCTGTATTTGGTCTTTTATTAATTTCATTTGAGGTCTTCTACCACGATATAGATTCTTATTAATTAAATCAAGACATAATATTTTAGATATGGAATCCTTACTTTCTAAAATTAATTCTAAAACTTGTTTATCGCATTTTATTTTTAAAGAAATGAATATCCATAAACACCAAGATACTTCAAAAGAATGATTAAGTATTATATGTTCTTTTACTATAGTCGTTAATACATTATTTATTTTAAGCTTTGATTTCTTATCAAGAAAAACTTCGTAAATGAAGATGATTTCAAATATTAAAGCAATAACACTAGTATCAATAATTAAGGTTTGTAATAAGAAATTTAAAAATATTTCCCATTCTTTATTTTTGATTTCTACATCTCCAACTTTGAAACGTTTTAAAGCATAATGAATTATCCAAGATGAATTTTTCTTATTAGAATTAATTGTCTGATGTAAAATGTTAAAGAAATTTCTTAGTTCAAATTTGTCAGATTTCGCAAATTTGTATCTATCAAAATGGTCTGACCATAATTCAATGTATTGGAAAGGTAAATTGTTAATGCTTACTTTACTTTCATTTGTTTCTAATTGAAATTCAAAGAGTACTTGTTGTATAATTTTCAGAGCATTTTCGGCATCATTTCTTGTGTCGAAGTATAAGTAATAATCATCATAATACCTTGTTCCTGAATGAATAATATCTTGTAACCTTTTATTTATTTCAAAATCAATTCTGTTACCAATAATTTCGGCTAAAATAAAAGAAACATCTGGGCCTATAGGAAGTCCAATACTCTGTCTGTCATTACAATTCCTAATTAAGTTATCTATAAAATCAGCAGATTTATATTCTTTAGCATCAATATTATTGTCATCTAAAAGTCTTTTCCATTTTACTTTATCTGTTGCTGATATTTTAAATAATTTCTTAGCTTTTTCTTTACCTAATATAGCCCAAGGAATTGAATGAGTATAGATTGTTGGATAAAATTGAGAAATATCTAATCTTAATTCTATTTTTTTGTCAAAAGATTTCTCAATTAATTCGAATTTAAAATTACTCCAAGAGTTACTTTTGGTTCTTACAGCTCTTTTTGCCCCTGATTCTATTGGTGTACTTTCAGAATAGATACTTAAATTATATGTTTTTCTTAATAAATCCCAGTTTTCTATAATTGCTCTCGAAAGGTCTAGATATTGTTTTGGATTAGGTATGGCAAGTTTTCTTCTAGAGTATCTCCCTTTAGATAAACTAAATATTGCAAGCTGGGAACTTGAATATTTACCATATTTTTCTTGATATCTTTTTCTAGCTTTTGATTTACTTTCTCCGGTTTTAGGTTCCTTTTCTTTTTCTATTATTTTATTCCATCGGTTACTAATAATATAGTGTTTTTCTGCAAACTGTTTTGTTTCAAAAGGAGGAGGTAATTCTTTAGGAAAGTATCCTTTTTCTAATAGCTTTTTTATATTCATTAAGAATTTTTCTCTTTTTTAATTTTACACAACTCATAAATAAATACACCTTCCTTACAGAATCAGTACACAAATACAATAACAGCCCTGTATTGTCTATGCGCATAGGAATGTTCTAAAGACTATGCAATTAGAGGTCGAAACTTACAAAAAACATTTAGTAAAGCATATTAAATTTATCTTAAAATACTTGTAATCAAAATTTTATGTTTAAAAAATCAAATCCCATAGAACTGAAATGCTATAGAAAAAGCTATAACACTTAAAATAATACCAATAATAAAAATAGTATAAGTAACCCTTAATATTTTGTACTTACGGTCTAGCACTTTACCTAGGAAATACAAATCCTTAGTCATAGAACTGTACAGGTAATCTTTATCATTCATTAGCTCGTTCATCGCCCATTCAAAATCGTTTAATTCCATTTTATGGAAATTTCCAAAGAATAGTAGATTTACTTTTTTATTTTCTACATCTAACCTTGTAAACTTCCCACCAGTAACATTGGGACGTGTGGCAAACACAGAAAGGATCATGGTTACTAAGGTGAAAAATACAAAAATTACCGTGGGATAAATTAAATAAGTATTGGTGGGGTTGTCTAATTTGGGTAATAAATTAGACAGTACTAAAGATACTATAATAGCATTTACAGATAACAAAATATTGGCTTTAGTATCGGCAATATCACTTAATGTAATGTGATTACGAAGGGTTACTCTAAACATGGTTTCTACTCCACGCTCTGGTAATTTTGTTTTATTTTTTTTTAGAGAAAGACTGGATTTTTTTATCTTATTGTTTTCCTCTTCTACTTTTTGTTTTTTAATTTTTTTTAATAGTCCTATTAAATTTTTATCCTTTACTTCTTGCCAATTTTCTAAAGCATAATTGGTGTAAAAATGATGATGTTTAGTAAAAAACAGAATATTCTCTTTTGCCCATTCGCTATTGGCATAGACTTTACCATTAGCTACCTCCCATTCGTTACGCAACAATTCGCTAATATCCTTATAATCTTTACTTCCAAAATGAGCCGAATCGGCATCTCTAATAATGTATTCTAGCCTATTAATGGGCTTATAATCTATTTTAGTTGCACTAATTAAATTTAATATTACCGCTATATTTTCCGAAGAAACTTTATTTTTTTCTAAAAAAGCAATAGCCAATACTACGCTTTTATCTTCGTGATTATCACAACCGTTTATATAACCTATATCGTGCAACCAAGCTGCTAGTAATACCAAATCGGTATCTGTTTTAGATATATTTTCTCCTAAACAAATTTCTTTGGCACTCCTTACCACACGTTTTGTATGGCTTAGGTTGTGATAATAGAAAATATGTGGCAAATCGTGTCTTAATAACTCGGACACATATTTTTCTGCTTCAATTAAAACATTTTGCATTTAGATAGTGATATTTAAAAGAATACTAAAGACTATTTATTATTAAATATAGGTCTAAAATAGAGTATAATTATTACAAAATTTAATTTTTGACCAAGAGTAATCTGTAAACTCTTATTTTTGCTATTACTGTACCTATGTACATTTAGGTGTTTTATTAGAAAAGTGATTATAAGTTCTATTTTTCCTATAAATAATCTAAACTAATCTTAAAAAACACTTCTGGAATTGTTCCTGAATAGATCCGTTTTCCTAAATGTATTACCTGTAAATGGTTTATTAAAATAGTATATATATGAGGATTAGACAATATGTTGTTCTAACACAAATAATAATTTTTATAAGTGCTTGTGCTACTTATAGCCCTCAATTTAACCCTAAAAACACCGCTATTTCTTTTTCTAAAAATAAAGAAATAGCACATTCGTTTTTTTTGATAGGCGATGCTGGAGGCTCTCCCATGGGTTCTAAAGCAAAAGCTTTAGAGCTATTTAAAACGGCTTTAGATACTAGCCCACAAAACAGCACAGCCATCTTTTTAGGAGATAATATTTATCCTAGTGGGTTTCCAGAAAAGAAAACTCCACAATCTAAGTTAGCGACTCACCAATTAGATACGCAAATACAAAGTGTATCCAACTTTAAGGGCAATACTATATTTATTCCTGGTAATCACGATTGGTATTCGGGATTAAAGGGTTTAAAAAGACAAGAGAAATACATCGAAAAGGCTTTAGGTAAAAACAGTTTTCTACCAGAAAACGGATGCCCAATAAAAAAGGTAAAAATTAGCGATGATATTGTTCTTATTATTATAGACTCCCACTGGTACTTAACCAACTGGAATAAACACCCTACTATAAACGACGATTGCGAAATTAAAACAAGGGAACAGTTTTTTGATGAATTTGAGGGACTTATAAAAAAAGCTAGAGGTAAAACCACTTTAGTGGCCATGCACCACCCTTTATATTCTAATGGCCCCCATGCTGGTCAATATTCTATACAACAACATCTAAAGCCTTTTCCTATTTTAGGATCTATTAAAAATATAATCCGAAAAACGGGTGGTGTTACCAATACCGATCAAATAAACAGCTATTACCAAAGTTTAAAGAAACGCATTATAACTCTTGCCCAAGAAAACGAAAAAGTAATATTTCTTTCTGGTCACGAGCATAGTTTACAATACATTGTACAAAATAATTTAACGCAAATTGTAAGTGGTTCGGGTTCTAAAAAAACGGCTACTAGATTAACAGATAATACCAAGTTTACTTACGGGACTAATGGCTATGCGAGGTTGGATGTCTACAAGGACGGTGCTTCCCATGTGCGTTTTTATAGTACAGAAAAGGA
>CALGNG010000160.1 GCA_937958735.1 uncultured Aquimarina sp.
TAACGAAGAATTAAAAGGGAAAAATCCTTTAGAAATAGCGCAGTGGGCTATAGCAATAGCTAAAAACCCAGTAGTGACTACTAATTTTAGACCTTACGAAGCCTCTATATTAAAAGTGGCCGTAGAAGCGAAAGCCGATATTCCAGTAATATGGTGCGACTCTGGTTATAATACACCTAATACATACCGCCATGCAGAAGCGGTAATAAATCAATTAAAATTAAATGTAGACCTATATGTGCCACAGCAAACCGTAGCCCATAGAGATGTGGTAATGGGAGTTCCTGGTATAGACGATCCAAAACATGCAGAGTTTACAAAACAGGTAAAATTAGAACCTTTTGGAAGAGCCATGGCAGAGCACAAACCAGATGTTTGGTTTACCAATTTAAGAAAAGGACAAACCGCATTACGCGATTCTTTAGATATTTTAAGTGTAAGTAAAGACGGAGTATTAAAAGTAAGCCCTTTTTATAGTTATTCCGATGAAGATTTAGATGCCTATTTAGAAGCAAACAAATTGCCTAACGAGCATAAGTATTTTGATCCAACAAAAGTATTAGGAAACAGAGAGTGTGGTTTACACGTATAAAGTAGAGCGAATTAAAATAAAAGTTGATAGTCGAAATTCTAAGCTGTACTTTTGCAACTTTAAATTTTGACTGGAAAAATTAAGAGAAAGATGAGTGAGATATTAAACATAAATCCATTAGAGGCAGAAGCAATTCATATTTTTCGTGAAGTAGTTTCTCAGTTCGAAAAACCAGTATTATTATTTTCAGGTGGTAAGGATTCTATTACTTTAGTTCGTTTGGCACAAAAAGCATTTTGGCCAGCAAAAATTCCTTTTCCATTATTACATGTGGATACAGGACATAATTTCCCGGAAACTATAGAGTTTAGAGATCGTTTAGCTAAAGAACTAGGAGTAGAATTAATAGTTCGTAATGTACAAGATGCTATTGATGCTGGTAAAGTAAAAGAAGAAACAGGGAAATACGCAAGTCGTAATTCTTTGCAAACCGTTACTTTGTTAGATGCCTTAGAAGAATTTAAGTTTGATGCCGCTATAGGTGGAGCGCGTCGCGATGAAGAAAAAGCAAGAGCTAAAGAGCGTATTTTTTCTGTACGAGACGATTTTGGACAATGGGACGAAAAAAACCAAAGACCAGAATTGTTCGACATGTTAAATGGGAAAATAGACTTAGGACAAAATGTTCGTGTTTTTCCAATTAGTAACTGGACAGAATTGGATGTTTGGAGCTATATAGAACAAGAAGATATCGAAATACCATCTATTTACTTTGCCCATACACGTAAAACATTTGTTAGGGATGGTATGATCTGGTCTGCAGAAGATGATATTGTATATCGTGAAGAAGACGAGATAGTAGAAGAGCGTTTAGTGCGTTTTCGCACAGTAGGAGATATGTCATGTACCGCAGCAGTACTTTCGGATGCGGTAAGTATAGAAAAAGTAGTAGGAGAAATTAGAGAAAGCACCATTTCAGAAAGAGGAGCACGTATAGACGATAAACGATCCGAAGCAGCAATGGAAACTCGTAAGCAACAAGGATATTTTTAGAATTTTTCGTAAGAAAATTCAGCTTTTAGCTATGGGTTTAAATAAAACCTTAGCGGAGATATAAAAACAAAGAATATAGCCAATAGCTAATAGCTAAAGGCTAACAGCCAAAAAGAAAATGGAAGTATTAAAAATAGCAACAGCAGGTAGTGTTGACGATGGTAAAAGTACCTTAATAGGACGTATACTTTACGATACAAAATCTTTAACTACAGATAAATTAGAAGCCATTGAAACGCGAAGTAAAGCCAATGGTTTCGATTATTTAGATTTTTCCTTAGCAACGGATGGTTTAGTAGCCGAGCGTGAACAAGGAATAACTATTGATGTAGCACACATTTATTTTTCTACAGCTAAGAAAAGTTACATTATTGCCGATACTCCAGGACATGTAGAGTATACTCGTAACATGGTAACAGGAGCATCAACCTCCCAAGCTTCTATGATTTTAGTAGATGCGCGTAATGGAGTAATAGAGCAAACATATCGTCACTTTTTTATCAATAATTTATTAAGGATAAAAGATGTAATTGTTGCTGTAAACAAAATGGATTTAGTAGATTTTTCGGAAGAAAAGTTTAACAACATTAAAGCCGAGTTTGAAAAAATGAAGGCAAATAGTGAATACAAGGATCAAAATATTACTTTTATTCCTATTAGTGCTTTAAAAGGAGACAACGTAGTAGGAGGGTCAGAAAATACACCTTGGTATAAAGGGGGGTCTATTTTAGATCACTTAGAAAAATTAAATGCACAAGATGTATTTGAAGCGGGGCAAACTCGTTTTCCAATACAAACGGTAATACGCCCTAAGAAAGACGAATTTCATGATTTTCGAGGATATGCAGGAAAACTGTATGGTGGAGATCTAGCTGTAGGAGACGAGGTAACAGTGTTGCCATCCTTGACAAAATCAAAAATTAAAGAAATTTATTTCTTTGATAAAAAGTTTGATAAAGCAGAAAGAGGAAGCTCTATTAATGTAACCCTAGCAGATAATATAAATGTATCTAGAGGGGACATGATTGTAAAAGCAGGAGAAGAGCCAGCAGTACAAAAGCAGTTAATAGCCAAAGTATGTTGGATGGATAGTAAAAACCTAGTTAGTGGGACCAAGTACTTATTACAACATGGAGTAAACAGAGTACAAGCTCTAGTACAAAATGTAGATAATGTATTAGCTACAGATTTTTCTGGACAAGAAAAAGCAGAGGCATTAAGCTTAAACCAAATTGGAGAAGTAAGTATAAAATTGGCAAAACCTGTTTTTTACGATAAGTACAAAGACAATAAAACCAATGGATCGTTTATTTTAATAGATCCACAAACTAACCATACTGCTGGAATAGGGTTTATACAATAAAATAGATTATAGAGATTAGTATTGAGAATTGAGACTCTTAATACCTTTAAATATTGAAAAGCGATTATAAGTAGTATAAATCTCAATACTCAAATCTAACTACTCAATACTAAAAAAATGCAAAGTTTTAGAACCGAAATAGAAAATCCAATAGTAGAAAAGGATATTATTGATTTAGCGAATAAGATTCAAGAATTCCATGATGGAAAAGTAGATGAAGAAAAGTTTCGCAGCTTACGTTTAGCTCGTGGGGTATACGGTCAGCGCCAAGAAGGAGTGCAAATGATTCGTATAAAATTACCTTATGGTAAAGTAAAATCTAATCAATTACGTCGTATTAGTGCCGTGTCAGACGAGTATTCTCGTGGACGTTTACACATTACTACGCGTCAAGATATTCAAATACACTATGTAGATCTAAACAGAACTCCAGAACTTTGGGCAGAATTAGAAAAAGACGAGGTAACCTTACGTGAAGCATGTGGAAATGTGGTGCGTAACGTAACCGCATCCGAAACCGCAGGTTTTGATGTAAACGAGCCTTTTGATGTTTCACCATATGCAGATGCTACGTTTCAATTCTTTTTAAGAAAT
>CALGNG010000161.1 GCA_937958735.1 uncultured Aquimarina sp.
GGAGCAAAATTACCAGCAAATAATGTTATACTACCTATTAAAGGATCTGTTGACGCCATAGTTCTATAGTTTAAATTAGTTAGTTACTTATTTTTATATTTGTATTGCTTGCTTTATATATTGTTGTGTAGTAAAACAATGTCCTGTTTGTATTCCTATATTAGCATATTTATTCCCTGTAAGTATTCCTGCATCGGATTTTAAAATATTAACCCGTAGTAGTTGTCCATATTTGCAACATACATATACCCCTTCTTTAGGGTTAGCATAAATTACCTCTCCTGGTGTTTTACCAAATAATGGAGTTGGATTGTCCACAGGGGATACTTCTAATAATTGGATTTCCCCACCTTGGTAGTAAGTTATAGCTCCACCATATTTGGGATTACAAGCATTTACCAAACATTCAATACTATCGCTTGTCATTTGTTCCCAATCTATAACTAGGTTCTTGGAATTAGGCTTTTTTGTATAGATTTCTAAATTTGTTTGTAAAGTATAATTTTGGGGATTACTTAATAATGGAAGTGCTTTTTGTATAGCCTGTACCAATAACAATCCTATTTTAGAATGCAACATCCCCCATGTTTCTCCAAAATATACTGGTGTAGTTTGTTCTACTAAAATAGGTCCAGTATCAAAAGTAGCATCCATTTTATGGATTGTTACTTTTGTACTTTTCTCATTATTCTTTATAGTCCAAAAAATAGGATCCGCTCCTCTGTTATCTGGAAATTTACCAGGGTGAATATTTAAAAAGCCATATATAGGCAGATTTAATATGCTTTTTTCAATTTTAACGGAACAAAAATTTACGATTACTACGTCTACTTCATTTTTTGATAAAAATAATTGTAACGAGTTATTTAAGGTATTCTTCGTTTCAAAATAACAGGGCAATTTTTGTTGTTCAAATTGTTGTTTTAATGTTTTTTTTAACGATTTAGAATAAATTTCTTCTTCAAGAAAAACAGCTATAAGCTTTTCTTGTTTCATCAAATGTAAAAAAACAGGAAACGATATAGGGAACTCTCCTAAAAATACAATTCTCATAATTTGTATATTAATGGCTTAAAAATACATTACTATTCTTTTGAAAACTATTTCACGATATTTCATAAATAATTAACATACAGTTAATTATTTACTGTAAGGTTGGCTATAAAAATTTTTAATATTAATTTTTATAGCTAATCGTTTTTAATCTATTATGTTGGAGTTATTAATTTTTTTATTTGAAACTCTTGTTATGTTGTTAATAGGCTATAAATACTTGTGTGTATTAACATAATGAAACTTTTATGGATATATAAATAGTGGATAGTAATACTATTTTTGTCTTTATAAGTCAATAGTGTTCATATATTTGATAATATATCCTTTGCTTAGATAGATTTTATTATTTTGATTTTCATTATATTTAGCATTAGTAAAAAATAAAATACTATGCCAATTATTGAAGAAGCAGATTTATCTAATTTGAACCATCAGATTAACTCTCAAAAAAAAGAAATAGTCCAACTAAAAGATGATGTAGAACTTGTTTCTGAAGAAAAAGATGAGTTAAAAAGTCATAGATTAATTTTAGTAATTATTTCTGGAGTTTTATTACTGCTACTATTAATAGGTTTTATATCTTATTTTGCTTATCCAAAAACTTTTCTGAATATTTCTAAATTAGAGCAAAATGGTATTAGAGTTATGAGTGCAGAAGAATACCAGCATTTAGAGGAAATATTAAATAGCCAAAATAACACGGAAGAAGTTGAAGAGGAGTCTTTATCTGAACAAGAGGAAGAAGAAAATTATTCTAATCAGGAAACAATTAATGAAACAGTAATCTATTCGATACAGGTTGGTGCTTTTGAGGAAAATAATATTCAGCTATATTCCGATAATTTAATTCAATTTAAAGAAGTTTATAACGATGATTTTTATAAATATTCTGTTGGTGCCTTTTCTACATTAGAAGAAGCTCAATTATTTAGAAAAGAATTGGTAAGACTGGTTTTAATGATGCTTTTATTGCTTCTTACAAAAACGGACAAAGGCTAAGAATAGAAGAAGCTTACTAATTTCTTCTATAATAAACACACTAAAAAAAGGGGCGATTTTTTAAAATCGCCCCTTTTTTTAGTTTTAAATAATTATAATATTTAAGCCTTGTCTAGCTTATCTTTAATTTTATCTAAACCTATATTATTAATACTTCCTATATGGGTGTGCTTGGTGTTCTTGATTGGGGTATAATTTCCGTTTTCTATATCCAAACCAATTTTAACGTAAGCATCTCTAAAAGTCATTCCCTCCTGTACTAATTCGTTTAAAGTATCTACGCTAAATAAATAATCGTATTTAGGATCTTCTAATATACCATCGTTAACTGTAACATTCTTTAAGGCATAAATTGCCAATTCTAAAGAGGCTTTTAAATCTTGTATTGCTGGTACCAATCCTTCTTTTAATAATTGTAGGTCTCTGTGGTAACCACTTGGCAAATTATTGGTAAGTAAACTTAACTCGTATGGAAGGGCTTGTATTCGGTTACATTTTCCTCTAATAAGTTCAAAAACATCAGGATTTTTTTTATGAGGCATAATACTAGATCCTGTTGTAAATTCGCTAGGGATAGCCATAAAACCAAAATTTTGACTCATATACAGGCATACATCCATTGCTAGTTTGGATAAAGTAGCAGCTACAGTACTCATTGCAAAAGCTGTAGATTTTTCGGATTTACCTCTACTCATCTGTGCTGCGACTACATTATATTTTAGGGTATCAAAACCTAGTTCTTCTGTAGTAAACTCTCTGTCTATAGGGAAAGAAC
>CALGNG010000162.1 GCA_937958735.1 uncultured Aquimarina sp.
ACTTCTCCACGTGCCCGCGTAGCTATAGTAAGTATAATGCTTAATAGGTCTGGAGTAAATCCAGGCCATGGGGCATCGCTAATGGTCATAAAAGAACCATCTATAAAGGATTCTATAGCATATCCATTAGTATGGGGAGGGATATACATATCGTCTCCTCTTTTTTCTATAGTAATACCAAGTTTTTTAAATGTATTAGGGATTACGCCTAGGTTTTCCCAACTTACGTTTTTAATAGTAAGTTCGCTTTTTGTCATGGCAGCCAAGCCTACCCAAGAGCCTATTTCTACCATATCGGGTAAAACCCTATGGGTGCAACCTCCTAGATATTCTACACCATTTATAGTAAGTAAATTAGATCCAATACCTTGTATGTTAGCTCCCATAGAAACTAACATTTTACATAGTTGTTGTAAGTAAGGTTCGCAAGCTGCATTGTATATGGTAGTAGTACCTTTTGCTAGTACCGCAGCCATAACTATATTAGCAGTACCTGTAACAGAGGCTTCGTTTAAAAGCATGTAAGCTCCAGTAAGCCCATTAGGGGCTTCTACGCCATAAAAACGTTCGGATTTATTAAATTTAAAGGTAGCCCCCAATTTTATAAAACCATCGAAATGGGTATCTAAGCGGCGGCGACCAATTTTATCTCCTCCAGGAGTAGGGATGTAACCTTTTCCAAAACGTGCTAATAGTGGACCAACTATCATAATAGACCCGCGTATTCCACTACCTTCTTCTTTAAATTTTTCGCTTTCTAAATAATCTAAATCTAATTGATCGCTAAGAAAAGTAAATGTTCCTTTAGCTATTTTTTCAACCTTAACGCCTAAATTTTTTAATATTTGTATCAGCTTATTTACATCGCGGATATCGGGTACGTTTTCTATGGTTACTTTTTCGGGTGTAAGTAATACGGCACAAAGGATTTGTAAAGCCTCGTTTTTTGCTCCTTGTGGCGTAATTTCGCCACTTAGGGCATGTCCTCCTTCAATTTTGAATGAACCCATATTTTTTTGTTTAAATGTTTTGTAGGTCGTGCTAACAGGTAAACTAATTAGTTTCTACGTTTGTTTCTGTTATTGTTGTAGTTGTTATTACTGCTGCCATTGTTTGTGCGGTAATTTTTTTTAGGATTGTTATTGCTAGAGCTATTATTGGTGGCGCTACTAGCATTAGCATAGCGTTTTTTAGTTTTTAGCAAACTATGCGAGTCAGAAAGGCCTTCGGTACTATTTTTAAGATCTATTTTACCATTACTTAACTCGTATAAGTGTTTAAAAATTACATAATCTTCCACAGTATCTTTGTTCCAGTTTAAGAAACATTTTTTCATGTGGTTAGCAATCGTTTTAATTAAGGCCTCTTTTAAATCTCCTTCTTCCCAACTATTAGCTACATTAATCATACTAGTAATATTGTTTCCGTAAAAACGATACTTTGGATGACTTTGCGGATACGCTAATTTTTTTGGACGTTGATACAGTTCTTCTTGTGTTAAGATAGGGTAGGGTGCATCTACATCTAGTTCGAATTTGCTAATAATAAATAGTTGATCCCAAAGTTTGTGTTGGAAATCGGCTACATCACGTAAATGTGGTTGTAAGTTACCCATAACACCAATTATAGCTTTGGCTTGGTTGTTTCTTTCTTCCCGATCTTCTATGCTTAACACATGGTTAATCATTTTTTGAATTAATCTTCCATATTCTGGAATCATTAAATGTTCGCGCTCGGTATTATACTCTAATGTTCCTGTTTGCATTCTTTTGAAAAGTAAAAATTAAGTGTAGATTGTAGAAAGCCATCACACTTGGTTTCGAAAATACTTCTTTTTTTATATAATTATAGTGTTTAAGTGAATTATTTTATAGAATTCAACTTTTTAAAGGTATAAACTTTTTTCAATTGTATAAAAGTAGGAATTCATTGTACAGAGATGGCTTTAAAATACAGCGATTTGTTATTTTAGCTATTCATAAATAGAACATGAGGTATTTACATCAAATAGGGGCGTATTTTTTAATGCTAAAGGGGATTTTTGGTCGGATGACAAAGCCTAGTGTTTTAAAAAAATTAATTTTTAAAGAAATAGACGATCTTATAATAGGGTCGCTAGGTATTGTAGCCTTTATTTCTTTTTTCATAGGAGCGGTAGTGGCCATACAAACGGCATTAAACCTAACCAATCCTTTTATTCCAAAAGAGTTAATAGGTTTTGCCTCTAGGCAATCTATAATATTAGAATTTTCGCCTACATTTTTATCGGTAATTATGGCGGGTAAAGTAGGTTCTTTTATAACTTCTAGTATTGGAACCATGCGCGTAACGGAGCAAATAGATGCTTTAGAGGTAATGGGGATTAACTCCCTAAACTACCTAGTATTTCCTAAAATTGTAGCCATGCTGTTTTATCCTTTTGTAATAGCTATTTCTATGTTTTTAGGTATTTTTGGAGGGTATGTTGCAGGGGTATATGGAGGATTTGTTACCTCGGAACAGTTTATAACGGGATTAACAGACGAGTTTATTCCATTTCACATCATATATTCTTTCCTTAAAACAATAATATTTGCCTTTTTGTTAGCAACCATACCTTCTTTTCACGGCTATTATATGAAGGGTGGAGCGTTAGAAGTAGGTAAAGCCAGTACTGTTTCCTTTGTGTGGACAACGGTATGCATTATTTTGTTAAATTATGTGATAACCCAAATGCTTTTAAGTTAATATGATACAGGTAAAAAATATAGAAAAAAGCTTTGGAGAAGCCCATATATTAAAGGGTTTTAGTACCACATTTATAAAAGGAAAAACCAATTTAATTATAGGAACTAGTGGTAGTGGAAAAACAGTGTTTTTAAAATGCCTATTAGGTTTGTATAGACCAGAGAAAGGAAAAATTCTTTACGATGGGGTAAGTTATAATGGTTTAGAAGAGCAGGATCAGCGAGATTTACGACAAAAGATGGGTATGGTTTTTCAAGGTAGTGCCTTGTTTGACTCTATGACGGTTTTTGAAAACGTTAGATTCCCTTTAGAAATGTTTACTAAACAATCTAAATCCGAAATGAATGACCGAGTAGAAGCTGTTTTAAAACGAGTAAACTTAAGTGGTGCAGAGCAAAAATTACCCTCTCAAATAAGTGGAGGAATGCAAAAGCGGGTAGCCATAGCAAGGGCTATTGTAACCAACCCTAAGTACTTATTTTGTGACGAGCCTAACTCTGGTCTGGATCCCAAAACAGCAATTGTAATAGATAATTTAATAAAAGAGCTAACAGAAGAGTTTGATATTACTACGGTAATTAACACCCACGATATGAACTCTGTAATGGAAATAGGAGAGAAGATTATATTTCTAAAACAAGGTTATTTGGAATGGGAAGGGGATAAGTCTCAAATCTTTCAGGCCGAAAATGAAGCCGTTATCGATTTTGTATATTCTTCTAATTTATTCAAAAAAGTAAGAGCTGCACAATTAAAGGGTTTGTAGTGTTGGATTTATAACTGTTGCCTAAAAAATAACAAAAGATTATTAGAAATCTCTTGTTGTATAGTTATATAAGAGTGCAGTAGTTAAGTTATAAAAAGGATAATAAACAAAAATTGGGGATAGATAAAATATTTTAATAGTTAAAATCATCAAAAATAAAGTCCTCTTCGTTTATAAAATAAACAAAGAGGACTTTATTTTAGGTTCTATAAAATAATTATTTTAGTCTTTCGCCTTTTAGGACTAAAGTATCTAGGCTTAATTTTAGTTTAAGCCATTTGTTTAATCTTTTTTCCTTTTCAATTTTATTTTCCACATTGGTATTCCAAACCACATTTACAGTAGGCAGTGTATCTATTTTTTTTAGATTAGAAGAAATAACTTTAGCATAAGATAAATTACGAATATTAGGATAATTTATTTTAGCCTCCTTAGAAATTGCCAGTAAAGGAATATCCTGTCTTTTTACATTGCTTTCCAGTCTGCTAATTTCGTTTTTAAGTAGTAAGATTTCGGTATCCTTGTCGCTAGAGCGTTGGGACTGGTTGCTTTGCAAAAACAAATCTTTAATTAGACCATCCTTAACCCTAGACATTTCGGTCTTTAGTTCCGATATTTTATCTTGTCCTTGACGTACTAATAATTTAGTGCCTGCCAGTTTTGTATCTTGGATTCTTTTTTGCCAATCCAAAATAACCACTTTAGGAACCGTCTCACCAATTAAGTATATATCTATACTTTTCTTATCCGGATCCACCTTTCTTTTAATAATTTCGGAACCATTAAAAATAATATTTTTTTCAATAAAATTAGCTGCTTCCTTTTCGTATAAAGAGCGTTCTATAATATTTTTAAAAGTAAAAATACTAGGAGCAATCATTAAAATAGACGCAGCAATTACATATCGGTTTACTTTTTTTCTCTTTTTAGCAGTTGCATATTTAGCTAAGGGGAAGCGAAGGTATTTTACAACAATAAAGGTAGACAGAGCAATAAAAACGGTGTTAATTAAAAACAGATATAATGCTCCTAAAAAGTATGCCATATTACCTGTAGCCAAACCAAAACCAGCAGTACATAACGGAGGCATTAAAGCCGTAGCAATAGCCACACCAGGTATGGCATTGGATTTTTCCTTTCTACTACCCGCCACAATACCAGCAAGTCCACCAAAAATAGCAATAAGTACATCTAAAAGAGTAGGCTCTGTACGGGCTAAAATCTCGTTAGAAGCCGTTTGTAAAGGAGATACCTTAAAATAGATAAAAGCGGTAAGGATACTTAAGAAAACCAT
>CALGNG010000163.1 GCA_937958735.1 uncultured Aquimarina sp.
CTGTTCTTCGCTAATACTTTTTCAGCGAACCCTATTTACAAGATGAAAGATAGCATCGAAATTGAATTTGGTGGAGAGTTAGAATGGGAAAGAATGAGTGATAAGGTTACTTGTCGAATAAAACAAGAATTAAGCAGTGTAAGTTACTTTGATAAAGATGACTGGGATAAGATGTACGTATTTCTAATTGATTGTTCTGTAAGAATGGAAAAAGCATTTAGGGTACCGATTAAAAAGTTAAATAAATACGCTAAACAATAAAAATAAAATACGACAATGTAGTATAAGAAAAAACCTGAACGGGAATAAATACCGTCCAGGTTTAATTTTATAAGCGATTTCTGATTATTTGTTATTTGTTTTTAAGAGTACTAATTATAGTGCTCCCCACTTTTGTAAAATATCTGTGTTTAAGTTTTGGTAATGGGAGTTGTTGGCTTTTTTAGAAGCTTCTAAAGAGCCTTTTGCAATTTTAATTGCTTGCTTTTTATTACCATTAGCTGCGTAAATTAAAGCTTGCTTATGTGACATCCAGAATGGAGTTGGGTCTTTTTTAGCAACAGCTTGGTCTATATATTCCTTAGCTTTTGCTTTTTCTCCAATTTCGCTATAAAAAGTAGCGGCTTCAAAATAAGCACGAAACCCATCTTCTTCTGTTATTTTAGTAATATTATCTAAAGTTTTCTTTCTTGTAGGAACTTTAATGGGTACGATTACTTTAGTGTTTTCAAAAGCTATTGAAAGTGATGCCGATTCTAAACTTACATTATCTATAGATAGTGTTAATGTTTCTACTTTATCGTTTAATTTAATAGGTGTTACGACAGCTTTAGCGGCCACTTTTGTTTCATCCCAATCTTTAGGAATATCCCATTTCCCAATTTCGCTATAAAAGAACACTTCCCAAGAAGTAGCGTTAGGTTTAGAGTAAATACCATAACTTCCTTTAGTTAATGTTTTACCTGCAATTTCTACGTCGTCTCCAAAAGTAATAACAGTATTGTTATTAGCCCCTGTACGCCATAATTTTCCAAAAGGAATTAATTTTCCGAAAATGGTTCTTCCCTTTACTCCTGGTCTAGAGTAGTCAATGCTAATATCGGTTAATCCAACTACTTGTTCTATTTTTGCAGCAGGGCTAGGCTTAGGAGCTATGCTCTTTTGGCTATAGCTGGCTAATGTAAAAAATAGTCCACTTGCTAGTACTAATACTTTTTTCATAATTCTGGATTTAATTTAATTTAAAGTCGTGTTAATAGTATAAAGATTACAGTATAACTCTATGTTAACGTAATTTTAAGATTTTATGCGTTTTTTAGTGTTAAATAATGTAAATTCAGCCACATAGGCTAATGCCATTACTAATAAACAACCTATAAGGTTAAGCCATAAAAAGGGTAGGCTAATCATTTTAAAATGTATTAAGCCATATAGGGTGCAAATTATAATTTGTGTTATTATAGCGGCTGTAAATACGGCATTACTACGGACGTATTTTATAAAGAACGCCAATAAGAATATTCCTAAAATATTCCCGTAAAATATAGAGCCTATAATGTTTACTAATTGTATTAAGTTTTCGAATAAACTAGCGGTACAAGCTACTACAATGGCTAAAATGCCCCATAATAATGTAAAGGTCTTTGTAGCGATTACTAAATGGTTTTCTTCTTTAGGTTGTTTAAGGTTCCTTTTGTAAAGATCTATAGAGGTTGTAGAGGCCAGTGCGTTAAGTTCTGATGCTGTAGAGGACATGGCTGCACTTAAAATTACGGCTAGTAATAGTCCTATTAGTCCATGGGGAAGGTTGTTTAAAATGAAGTGTATAAACACATAATCCTTGTCGTTATTCTCTACTTTAGGGTCTGCTTGAGATATTATTTCTTTTGCTTTTATTCTTAACAGATTATCCTGGGACTTATAAGTGTCTATCCACGATTTTTGCGCTCCATTGGAGTCGTAGAGATCTTTGCTTGGATTGGTTAAAAAAGCAATGGTTGCTTCTTTTTTAAGTGCTTGTGTGTGTTTTAATTCTTCTTGTATATGGTGGTATTCTTTTTTGTATTGAGATTGTGTTACAGCATTTTCTGCAGCTGGATTAAAATGTAAGGGAGCAGGGTTAAATTGGTAAAAGACATAGACCATTACCCCAACTAGTAATATAAAGAATTGCATGGGTATTTTTAAGGCTCCATTAAATAGTAAGCCCCATTGCATTTCTTTAATGTTTTTTCCAGAAAGGTATCTTTGTACTTGGCTTTGGTCGGTTCCAAAATAGGAAAGCATTAAGAAGGTTCCTCCAATAATACCACTCCATACGGTGTAGCGATTGTTAAAATCAAAAGAGAAGTCTAAAAGATTCATTTTGTTATTAGCTCCAGCAATTTTTAGCGCATCGGTAAAGCTAACGGTATCGGGCAATTTTTTTAGTATTAGGAAAAAGGTAATAAACATTCCTAAAAAAATTACAAACATCTGTTGTTTTTGGGTAATGCTTACGGCTTTGGTACCACCAGATACGGTATAGATAATAACTATTAATCCAATAATAATATTTAGCATGGTTAAGTCCCAACCCAGTACGGCAGATAGGATTATAGCGGGTGCGTAAATGGTTATTCCCGCAGCAAGGCTTCGTTGTATTAAAAATAAGACGGCTGCAAGGGTACGTGTTTTTAAATCGAAACGACTTTCTAAATATTCGTAAGCGGTGTATACCTTAAGTTTGTGGTATATAGGTATAAAAACTAGACATATAATTACCATGGCTATAGGTAGTCCAAAGTAGAATTGGACAAAGCCCATGCCGCTATAAAAGCCTTGTCCTGTAGTAGATAAAAAGGTAATGGCACTTGCTTGTGTGGCCATTACAGAAAGCCCTACAGTCCACCATTTGGAAGTATTACCGCCTCTAATAAACTCTTCTACATTCTGCTTACTTTTGGTTTTATATACGCCATAGGCAACTATAAAAATAAGGGTAGCGCTTAGGATAATCCAATCTATACTATTCATGTTAGGCGAAAGATTTCATTAAAAAATAAAATAGTACAAAGTAAGCTATGTTTACGAGTAGTATTATGGTGTAACTTTTTTTCCAAATATAGGTTCTAGGTTTTTCCATAATTTAATTTGTTTTTTGATTGCCTATAGATAGCATGTTTACAAATAATTTATAGGCGCCGGATACACCTGCGGGTAGTTCTCTAAAAAAACTAATTCCAGTATATATGTAATGACCTTTTCCGTATTTAGCTACTAAGATACTTCCTTTTTTAGGAGATTCTCCTTTATCGTTCATAGACAATATAGGGGTATATTCTTTATCCCATTTGTTTGGGAAATACAAACCACGCTCCTGTGTCCAGCCCTCGAAATCTTTTTTTGTTATGGGGTTGGGGTAATTTATAATGGGGTGCTTTTTGGCAAGTATGCTTACATCACTATTTTCGTTAGTAACCCTGTCTCTAGATACTTCTAACGGGTAGGGTGGATATACGTTGGTGTTACCCGACCTGCTTTTGGTATTGTATTGGGCTATAAGTGTGCCTCCGTCTTCTACATATTTTAAAAGTAAAGGTTGGATAGCGGGTAGCTCTTTTATTAAATTGTAAGCACGTATTCCTACTACAATGGCATCTAAATTAGCTAATAGAGGACTTGTAATGGTTTTAGGGTCTAGTGTGCTTACTTCGTAGCCTATTTGCTCCAAACTTTCTGGTATAGCATCTCCTGCACCTTGTATATATCCAATTTTATTACCACTGCGTTTAATGTTTAAGCGTACTGTTTTGGCTTTAGTGGGTAAGAAAACTGTTTGTAATGGTATGTGATTATAGTCTATTAGCACCATTTCTTTAGAATAGTTTTTTCCGTTAGCAGTTACTATAGGGTTAATAAAGCCATTGTTTTCTTTGGAAGGAGGGGTAACGTTAAAAATTACTTGCTTAGATTGCTTTTTGTTTTCTATGGTTACGGTAAATTGTTTAGGACTTATTTTCCAGCCATTGGCGTGTTCTAGGAATACGGTTCCTGTAAAGTTAGATTTATTTGCCGTAATGGTTACAGGTATTTTTTTGGTAGTGGCATCGGAAAAGATAAATATTTTAGAATCTAGTTTAACGGATACTGGAGGTACAATTTCGAAAGGTTGGTAGACTTCTCCTTTTATGCGGTCGTTAAATTTATAGACGATAGGTTTTTCTATGCTTATAGAAACTCCATTAATAGAAAGGTCGAAACGAATTTTGTTTTGGGATGGTGTTTCTGGAGCACCAATTATTTTGGAGTCCGCTACTTTGTACATCCCTAAGGTACCAGGTTCTTGTAACCAATAGGGAGAGGTGCTATTAAAATTAGGGTCTATTGTAAAGGTGTGCTGGGTAGTTGTTTTTTGGTTTTCTAATAAAGTACTATTTATGTTTAAGTCTTGTTTGTTGGAAATAATAATAGCTTTATTAATTTTTATAGAAGCATTACTACGGTTAATAGCTTCAATATGTAAAGTTATGTCATCCCCATTAGAGGCTAGAGGTGTATTGGTAGCAGCCTCTAAATATAGACCAGAACAAGCTATAATTAGGTCTTTAATTTCTTGGCTTTTAACCTTTTTCCAATAGAGGTCTTTGGTTTCTTGTATTTGGGTATAGGCTTTGGTAAGTAGAGCAATGCTTTTTTGTGGGTTTTTAAAATCGTATTGTGTAATAATGCGTTGGATTATTTCTTGTACAGCCTTACCGCCTTTTACTCTATTCCAAGTAGTGTCTATTCCTTCAAAAAAATTATTGGTAGTAAGTTTTTCTCCTTTTATAAGTTCGAAATAATTTTCGTCCACACCGCGTTTGGCAGTAGTTCCAAAACCTTGGGATTTGTGTTGGCTGCGACTTAGGGCAGCAATTTCGGTGTTGGAAAGCCCCAGAGATTGGTAATAATTACCTAAGTCTATCTTAACTAAATTGGATTTATCTACTTTTTCGAATTTGTCTTTACCTCCATAAAACCACCAAGAAGTGTTAAAAAATTGTCTTTTTGGTTGCCAAGTTTGGGTGTTTTCTAATTGGTCTGGATATTGGGAAGCGTCTGCGGCCAAATCAAAGGCTTCTACACCTAGTATAGCACTAGAAGTGTGGTGTCCATGTGTGGTGCCTGGGGTACGATGGTCAAATCTGTTAATAATAATATCGGGTCTAAAAGTACGTATAGCCCAGACTACATCGCCAAGTATTTCTTTTTTATCCCAGATGGCTAGAGTTTCTTCTGGATGTTTGGAAAACCCAAAATCGTTAGCTCTAGTAAAGCGTTGTTCCCCTCCATCGGTGGCTCTTGCGGCCAGTAATTCTTGTGTGCGCATTACGCCCAATAATTCTCTAAGTTGTGGCCCAATAATATTTTGTCCACCATCTCCACGTGTTAGCGATAAGTATGCCGTTCTGGCTTTAATTTTATTAGCAAAATAAGAGATAGCAGCTGTGTTTTCATCATCGGGGTGTGCGGCCAAATAGAGTACCGACCCTAGAAAGTTAAGCTTCTTTAGATTTTCGTAAATTTCTGAAGTGTTTAATTTTTTTGGGTTTAAGGTGATGCCTTGAGCATTACTATTCAGAAAATTAAAAAGGAGAATAAAGAGAACGATTAACCGCGATGTGTGCATAGAATGTGAGATGAAATGGATGAATTCAAATATAAAGAAAAACCTTGCCTACTATAGGTCTTTTGAATTTCTTTAACTTTTAGTAAATAAGGTGTTTTTTAGATTGCTTTTTTATTTTAGTGCTATTTTTTTATTATCTATAGAACAAGAGCTATGTTTAATTAGCTAGTCTTTACATGTATTGGTTTTATATTAATTTTTTAATAACCTACGAGGTGTGAATATCTATAAATAAACTTTAAGGTAACTGTATTTTGTTAGATAAAAACAGATAATTAATGGTTTATTTTATTGGGGGTAAGCCTAAAGGGCAATCTATATAATAGACCCAAGAACCATCGCTATTTTGTTTTACGACTTCGGTAGAATTACCTTGGGCTATAATACTACCATCTTGATCTTCAAAGGTCCATTCGGCTTGTATTAGGGCAATATCGCCATTTATTTTTTGGCCGGTAAGAGTGCTTTTTAATAATGGTTTTTGTAAAATAAAATCGTCAAATACGGATAGAGCACCAGTAATACCGTCTTTAGAAGGTTCTTCTGGTGGGAAGCAGATTACACAGCTTTCATGAAACATAGATAGGACTCCTGCTAGGTTTCCTTCTTTAAGGTATTTAGAGACCACTTCGGCGACTTCCTTTGGGGAAAAAGCTTTGACTAATTTTTGAGTATTCATAATGTATTTTTATTTAAAGTCGTTAGGAGTGGCATCTGGTGGGTTGTTATCCATGTCAAATAACAAAAGCCATTTACCAGCGTTGTTTTTTCGATATACAAGAGCTACTCTTCCAGCGATACCCACAGTAGCTTCCCCTTTTTGGGGAGCAAAATAATACTTGCCTATAAGTATGGCCATGTTGCCTTCTATAATGTTTTGTTCTTCTTTAAATAATACAGAACCTTTTACGGCAGGCAGTACTTGGTTGTACCAAGGTTTAATTTGATCTAAGCCTACCATAAGTGGCGAATTGGCATTGGCATAGATACTTTCTGGGTCGTATAGAGAATATAAGGTTTTAGCATCTTTATTGTTAAAAGATGTTAACCAAGCACTTAGGTTGGCGCGTACTTTGGTTAACTCTTCGTTTTTTTGCGCGTAGCTAATGGAGCACAACAGGAAAAGAAAAAAGGTTATAATTGTTTTTTTCATGTGAAATAAAAATTAATGAAAGCGAATTTCGGTAGAATTGATGAAATTGATATTGATCTAGTTCAATAAAAAAAATAAAGCCCAATATAAATATTGGGCTTTGTGGTGTTTTGATTTGTAAAAGTTTTAGATTAACTCGAAACTGCGTTTTACAAAATTGGTTAAATCTTCTCCTTTTAAGAGGTTTTGAGATAGTTTTGCTAAATCCAATGCTTGTTTTATTAAAGCAGACTTGGCATCGCCATCTTGGGTATTGTTTATTTTGTCTACTAACTCGTGATTAGCATTTACAATTAAATTGTAGGTTTCTGGGAAGTTACCAAACATTCCCATTCCACCACCACCAGAAGCCTGCATTTCCTTCATGCGACGCATAAATTCGGGTTGTGTAATGGTAAATGGAGAAGCTTGGCTATCCATAGCTTCTACTTGTACTGTATAGGTTTCTTTAGGTACTACACTTTCTATAGTAGTTTTTAAAGTCTCTTTTTCTTCGTCGCTTAATTTAGAAACTTCGGTATCTTCTTTCTTGATTAAGTTGTCTATTACATCTCCGTCTACACGTGCAAAGGTGGTGTTCTCGTAAGTAGCTTCTAATTTTTGGATTAGGTGGGATACTATAGGAGAGTCTAATAATAGTACTTCGTAACCTTTTTCTTTAGCAGATTGGATGTAACTGTGTTGTGCGTCTTTGTCCGAAGCATATAGTACAACTAGTTTACCATCTTTATCGGTTTGAGAAGCTTCGATTTTTGCTTTTAATTCTTCAAAAGTAAAATGGTTATTATCTACAGAGGGTAGTAAGGCAAAATTTTTGGCTTTGTCAAAAAACTTGTCTTCGGACAGCATTCCGTATTCGATAACAATTTTAATATCGTTCCATTTTGCTTCAAACTCCTCGCGGTTGTTTTTGAATAGCGAGTTTAATTTGTCTGCCACCTTACGCGTAATGTAACTAGAAATCTTTTTTACGGCACCGTCTGCTTGTAAGTAAGAACGGGAAACGTTTAACGGAATGTCTGGAGAGTCGATTACCCCACGTAGCATGGTTAAAAATTCGGGTACAATCCCTTCTACATTATCGGTAACGTATACTTGGTTTTGGTATAACTGGATTTTGTCTTTCTGGATCCCTACATTAGGATCTAGTTTAGGAAAGTATAAAATACCAGTAAGGTTAAAAGGATAGTCTACATTTAAGTGAATGTTAAACAAAGGCTCCTCGAACTGTGCTGGATATACTTCTCTATAGAAATCCTTATAATCTTTGTCTTCTAATTCCGACGGTTGTTTGGTCCAGGCTGGGTTAGGGTTGTTTATAATATTTTCTACCTCTCGTGTTGGAGCAGGGTCTTCTTCTTTAGCGCCTTCTGGTTTTTCTAAAGTTTCTGTTTTAGTTCCAAATTTAATTGGAACAGGCATAAACTTGTTGTATTTTACTAATAGTTCGCTAATTTTAGTTTCTTCTAAAAAAGCTACTTCGTCCTCGCTTACATGAAGTATGATTTCTGTACCGCGTGTTTCTTTGTCGGAAGCCTCTAATGTAAAGGTAGGAGAGCCGTCACATGTCCAATGTGCAGCAGGAGCTCCAGTATGGGATTTGGTAATAATTTCTACTTTTTCTGCTACCATAAAAGCAGAGTAGAACCCAAGACCAAAGTGTCCAATGATACCTGAATCTTGTGCAGAGTCTTTGTACTTGTCTAAGAATTCTTCAGCACCAGAAAAAGCCACTTGGTTAATATATTTTTCAACTTCTTCAGCTGTCATACCTAGTCCTTGATCGATAATATGTAGTTTCTTACCTTCTTTATCGATTTTTACTTCTAAGATAGGATTTCCGTATTCCGATT
>CALGNG010000164.1 GCA_937958735.1 uncultured Aquimarina sp.
GACCATACTGTATATGGCGAAGAATGTAAATTTGGAGGCGGAAAAGTGCTTAGAGATGGCATGGGGCAAGCTTCTGGTGTTTTGCAAGAAGACGCTTTAGACCTTATCCTAACCAATGCTATTATTATAGATTACAGTGGGATTTACAAAGCAGATATAGGCATTAAAAACGGAAGAATACACGCCATAGGTAAAGGAGGTAACCCACATATAATGCCTAATGTAAATCCTAAAATGATTGTGGGAGCCACTACAGATGTAATAGCCGCCGAAGGCTCCATCGTTACCGCAGCAGGAATAGATAACCACATCCATTACATCTGTCCACAACAAATAGAAGAAGCTTTAGCATCTGGAGTAACCACTTTTGTAGGAGGAGGTACAGGCCCTACCACAGGGACTAATGCCACCACTTGTACCCCAGGCGCATTCCACTTAGAAATGATGCTAAAGGCTACCGATAATTATCCCATGAATTTTGGGTTTTTAGGAAAAGGAAACTCTTCCGACCCTAAAGCCTTAGAGCAACAAATAATAGCAGGGGCTTTAGGATTAAAATTGCACGAAGACTGGGGATCTACTCCCGCGGCTATCGATACCTGTTTAGATGTAGCAGACCGTTACGATGTACAAATATGCATCCATACCGATACATTAAACGAAAGCGGTTTTGTAGAAATAACCAAAGAAGCCTTAAAAGGCAGAACCATACATACCTACCACACAGAAGGAGCAGGAGGCGGGCATGCACCCGATATTATTACACTTTGTGGAGAGCTAAACGTATTACCCTCTTCCACCAACCCCACAAGACCCTATACCAGCAATACCATAGACGAGCACTTGGATATGCTAATGGTATGTCATCATTTAGATAAAAATATTCCAGAAGATGTCGCTTTCGCCGAAAGTAGGATAAGAGGAGAAACTATAGCAGCAGAAGATATTTTACACGATTTAGGAGCTTTATCCATGATAGCCTCCGACTCCCAAGCCATGGGGCGAGTAGGCGAAGTAATTTGTAGAACGTGGCAAACCGCACATAAAATGAAATTACAACGGGGGCCACTTCCAGAAGATGAAGAAACGGGAGCCGATAATTTTCGTGTAAAGCGCTACATATCTAAATACACCATTAACTCTGCTCTAGCGCATGGTTTTGGAGACGAAATAGGATCGGTAGAGGTAGGTAAACTGGCCGATTTAGTTTTGTGGAAACCTAAGTTTTTTGGAGTAAAACCGGAGCTAGTACTAAAAGGCGGGGTAATTGCCAGAGCCCAAATGGGAGATGCCAATGCCTCTATCCCTACACCGCAGCCTTTCTTTTCCAGAAACATGTTTGGAGCATTAGGCAAAGCTGTATACGATACCTCGGTAGTATTTGTTTCCAAAGCATCTTTAGAAAACGTGAAAAACTATGGATTAGGCAAGAAAGCTGTCGCCGTTAAAAATTGCAGAAATATTAGTAAAAAAGACATGCATTTTAACGATTTGCTACCTAATATAAAAGTAGACCCAGAACGCTATAAAGTAACTATAGATGGAGAGCACCTTACTTGCGATCCACTAAGTATAGTACCTTTAGCACAATTATACCATTTGTTTTAATGAATAATCTAGGACTATTATTTCAGATGGTAGATGCCTCCTTACCTGTAGGCGGTTTTGTCTATTCTATGGGTATGGAAAGTGCCGTAAAAACCAAATTGGTAAACAACGAGGAAGATTTGATACGTTACCTGTCTACCTATATAGACCAGTTAATCTCTTTCGAGTTTCCGTTTATCGATGCCACCTATGCATTTTGGGACAGTCCCAATGCATGGAAGTCTTTAATAAAAGATTACCATGCCATGCTTATGAATCCTTTTTTAGAGAAAAGCTCTTTAGTACTCGGTAAAAACTGGTTGCGTTTATATACCAATTTGTATGATTCTAAGGACATGGGGCATTTTTCCAAGCATATAAAAGGAAAGAATATTCCGCTTCATTTTACTGTAATCTTTGGATTAATAACCAAAGCTATGGGAGTAACAGAGCAAGAAGCTAGAGAAGTTTATTTATATGCTGCGTTAAGAGATCAAATTTCTGCACTAACCCGTTTGGGTATTGTAGGGCCTGTGGGGGGGCAAAAATTACTAACAGAAGTATTACGCACCACAGCTAACAAAATGAAAGACTACAAGACCGTCCCCCATACAAAGGCCTATAAATCGGCCTACCTAATGGAGATTACACAATTAAACCACGGCACCATTTATTCAAAACTATTTCAAAATTAAAAAAATATGATTTACGAATTCCCTCATCTTTTACAACACAAAATGGATATGGAAAATCCAGGAGTATTTGCACATCGCGAATTTATAAAAGAAGACAGAGATTTTAAAAAAAGACCTTTTACCATAGGTATTGGTGGTCCTGTAGGGACAGGAAAAACCGCGTTAATTAGGCAGTTATGTATTGCATTAAGAGATAAGCATTCCATTGCAGTAGTAACCAACGATATTTTTACTAAAGAGGATGCCGAATTTTTAACCAAAAATAAAGCCCTAGCACCAGAGCGTATTGTAGGTGTAGAAACGGGCGGTTGCCCACACTCGGCAATTAGAGAAGATATCTCGGCAAATATGCATGCTTTAGAAGAGTTGTACGAACAGTTTCCAGATATAGAATTGCTAATAGTAGAAAGTGGTGGAGATAACCTTGCGGCTCATTTTAGTAGAGAGCTGGCAGATTATTCGATATATGTAATAGACGTATCGGGAGGAGATAAAATACCCCGCAAAGGTGGGCCAGGCATTACCCAATCCGATTTGCTAATTATTAATAAAATAGATTTAGCAGAAATTGTAGGAGCCGACCTAGAGGTAATGGATCGAGATTCCAAAAAAATGAGAGGAAACGGACCGTACGTATTTGCTAAAGTAAAAGAAGATTATGGGCTGGATAAAATTATAGATTATATGTTCCATGCCAAAGCACATGCCTTGGAAGAGCAACACAGCCATTAAATTATTTAAAAACCAGTATTCGAATTATTAGAATGCGAAATCTAAAGGCAATGAGCCCCTGAATTTGTTTCAGGGGCTCATTGCCTTTAGATTTAATCTTATGTGATGCGATTTTAACCCGAATTAGAC
>CALGNG010000165.1 GCA_937958735.1 uncultured Aquimarina sp.
TTACCATTTAAAGTATAATAACTATCTCCATCTGTTAATTGGTTCCCTGGCTGGTTAAGGTTCTGAGTAGGCTGTAAAACAATACTACCATCTAATTGACTATCAACTTCTGCAATAGCAAAATCTAAAACATTTATAGTATTTAATAATTCTTGAAATGGGTGTATTACAGAATAATTAGGTGCTCCAGTAATTCCTTCTCTAACTAATTGTTCTATAAAGCTCCTATTAAAAATTCTAAAGCCGTTTCCTTCATACCTAGTTTGCAAGTTTGTAGCATTTTCCCTATCTCTAGTCGCATAACCTAAAAACTCACTTGCTGTTACCAACGAACTTTCTGCATAACTGGTCTCTAAATCTGCAGCTTCTGCTTGGTCTATTTTATTTTGTAGCTCTACCGTTTTACTATTAATACTTGCTACTAATCCATCAAAATCGGACTGGGTTAAACCTCCTCGATAAAATTCTGTCTGAGAAAACACCCCTGCAATACTTCCAATAAATAGAGATACTAGCAAAGCTTGCTTTTTAAACGAATACATTCTTGTAAGTAAATTTGTTTTCATATAAAGTTGTTTTTATTTATAATTGAGCTTCAAATGATTTAATAATGCAAAATTAACCATAATAAAGCAATTAATACATGTTATAGCACACTCCTTAACTAATTCATCGACAAATAAACAATTAAACACGACTAAAAGAATAATAAATCATCTTTATTCTGTTAAATTTATAGGGTTTTCTCACATAAAAAAAAGGCTTTGATTAAATCAAAGCCTTTTTTAAAATTTATTTAGTTAGATATCTTACCTATTTAACATCCATTAATTCTACATCAAAAGTCAATGTTGCATTAGGTGGAATTACTCCTCCTGCACCCGATGCACCGTAACCTAAATGTGGCGGAATTATAAAACGAGCTTTATCGCCTATTTTTAATAAAGCGATACCTTCGTCCCATCCTGCAATTACATGACCTGCTCCTAATGGAAATTCGATTGGCTCGTTACGTTTGTAAGAAGAATCAAATACGGTACCATCTAATAAAGCACCTTTATAGTGTACAGAAACTGTTTTTCCTGCTTCTGCTTGCGCTCCATTACCTTCATTTATTATTTTGTAATGTAATCCACTTTCTGTTTTTTCAAATCCTGCAGCAACATCTTTTAATAAAGTCTCTGCTTCTTTTTTCGCTGCAGCTTCACGTTCTTCTTTAGCTCCCGTAAATTTTCTAAATGTTTCTACTGCATTAAATTGCTCTGCTTTAGCACCAACTCTTATTATTTCTAAAGTTTCTATAACATCGTCTTGTACAATACTATTTACAATATCTTGCCCTTCTATTACATTTCCAAAAACAGTATGTTTACCATCTAACCAAGCTGTTTCTACGTGAGTAATAAAAAACTGACTCCCGTTAGTCCCTGGTCCTGCATTAGCCATAGATAAAATACCTGGTTTGCTGTGTGTTAGTTCTGGGTGAATTTCATCATCAAATTTATATCCTGGATTTCCTGTACCAGCACCCTGTGGACATCCACCTTGAATCATAAAATCGGGTATTACTCTATGAAACTTAAGTCCATTATAATAACCTTCTCCTTGTGACTTAGCCGAGTTTTCTAAATTTCCTTCTGCTAAAGCTACAAAGTTTCCTACCGTACCAGGTGTTTTTTCAAATTCTAAATTTGCTAAAATAACACCCTTATTAGTATTAAACTTAGCATAAATTCCGTCTTGCATTGTTTTATTTTTTTGTGGACAAATATACTACACATAAAATAATTATTACTTCTTATTACCACTAAAACATATTATGAATATTCTTATACTAATCAAATTAACATTTTTTCAACCTACTTAATTTTAAAGAATATTAGTAACAAGCATTTCTTCTTATTTTAGGTAAAAAAAGTAACTTGGACTAACTTTTATATACTGCCTCCAACATCTAATTAATAATACAATCCGTTAATATGAAATATCATCTATTAGTACTCTTCTTAATTGTTACTCCTACTTGTTTTTTAGCACAAACTGTATTATCCAAATTATTCTCCAACCACATGGTTTTACAACAAAATAGCGAGGTATCTATTTGGGGAAACGATATAGCACAACAACCTATTAAAGTATCTGGTAACTGGGGAACTTCCAATACAACTATTGCAAACAAAAACGGAAAGTGGTTATTAAAATTAAAAACTCCTAAAGCTGGTGGTCCGTATACTTTAGATGTAAAGGGCTCTAAAAATATATTACTAGAAGATATAATGATAGGAGAAGTATGGTTTTGCTCTGGACAATCCAATATGGAAATGCCATTACGTGGTTATCCTAACGAACCTGTATTAGATAGTAACGAAGCCATTCTAAACTCTACCAATAATAACATACGTGTTTTTAATATAACCCGAAATGCTAGCTTAAAAATTACAGACACTCTAAATGGAAATTGGAGCATCGCTTCTCCCAAAACCTCTCCAAACTATAGTGCTACGGCTTATTTTTTTGCAAAAAAAATAGAAAAAATACTAGGCATACCTATAGGCATAATTACCAGCTCTTGGGGTGGATCCAAAATAGAAGCTTGGATGGACGCACCTAGTTTAACTAATTTTAGCGATGCTAAAAAAAAATCTAGTAAAGATAAATTGCCCCACAGACACCCTAGTGTATTATATAATGGTATGGTAAAACCTGCAATGGGTTACACTATAAAAGGTGTAATCTGGTATCAAGGAGAAGCCAATAGAGGTAATTATTGGCAATACACTTCTTTAATGCAAAATATGGTTGGGTCTTGGCGCAAACAATGGGGAATTGGTGATTTTCCTTTTTATTATGCACAAATTGCTCCTTTTATG
>CALGNG010000166.1 GCA_937958735.1 uncultured Aquimarina sp.
GTTCATCGTAATTACCTTTTTTTGTATTTGCACTCCAAGCGTTGACTTGTAGTCCTCCGAAAAGGCGTCGTCTATAAAACGACGAAATAAAGATGTCTTTCCTACACCAAACGACCCTACTAGAGCCACTTTTCTAGATTGATTTATCACTAAAAAAAAGTTTTAATTTATTTGAAAATAATTCGTTATTCGCAACAGCCTCTTTGGATACACCATTGGCTGCAAAATCGAGAAGTAAATCTTCTACCCTGTCTTTTGTTTCTAAGGTATATATACCATTAATTGCTGCGACAATATAATAATTCTGAAAATTTTGAATATGCAATGTATAAAAATCATACGCAATAGTTTCCAAATCTTGATCCCCTCCACTGTAGGCATCTTGAACAAAACTTTTAATTGCCGTGAGCATTCCGGCAATTAATTCTTCGTCCATGGTTTCTGCATCTGGATTAGTGTATCCTGCTTTTAAGAGACCTGAGCCTTTTTCTATTACTAAAACCTGTACTAATTGTGGCTTATCTGTAGCTACAAAAGCATTGTCTACTACTCTAGAGCGTTCTTTTTTTGATTTAAACCAATTTTTAAAAGAAAAGGCTTCTTCTATTTGCTTATTAATTTTTTCATTAAGCAATTTCATCTCGTGCGAAATATACTTTTTAATTAATTTTCCAATTATAGGAAACAAGGCTTCTATTACAGCATCTTGAGAGTTTTTAATTTCGTTCTTAAGAGATTCTGTAATTACTGGAGATAATTTAGCGGGCATTTCCCGTATCAAATTATCAATTTTATTATCTACAAGCGGGTTAATTCTTTTTGCAAGCTCTTCCTCTTCTTCAAAAATACGGTTAAGCTTAGCTACTTTTTCGGATAAATCCGAAGTCACCACTTTCTCTTCCGTAAGAAGAATTTCTTTTAACAATTCAAGACGATCGCTTTGTTCCATAATAAGTGTTATTCACTTATTTGATTCCCTATCTTAACCAATAGCGCCCCTAAGGTTTCTTTATCTACTTTTTTGGCATCCAAGTTAGCGGCTTTATCGGATAAAGCTCCCTCTAGTTCTGTAATACGAATATTCAAATCTGTACTTAGATTATCTATAAGTGTATTAACCTCTAGGTTGGTCTCCTCTATTAACTCCTTCAACTCTGCTCTTCTTTGCAGAATATCTTTCTTTAACGATTCGAATTCAGAATTATATTGCTGAATATTTTCACCAAAAATTAAATTCTTAATCGTTTCTATTTTTGAAACAGAATCCACTTGTTGTTCTATATTATTTTCTTGTGTAGTTTTAGACATAAGAGTCTGCTTTTTTATTTAAACTAAAATTAAAATGAAAACTATAATTGGTTACTGCTATTTAACGGCAAATGTAATGAAAACAAGATACTCTTCACAGTAAATTTACATTCATACAAATTAGATATAAAAAATCAACTTTCAAAATCACGTATTGTTACTTAAATTTGCATCTTGTACGATTTAAAGTAAGTTCTACTTACTAACAACGATTAACTGTTTAATTGTTGTTTCAATGAAAATTAATAGTAATGAAAGTATTCAAATTTGGAGGCGCATCTGTAAAGGATGCGGATAGTGTTAGAAATGTATTAAGTGTATTAAAAAAAGTAGGATATCACAACACATTAGTTGTAGTATCTGCTATGGGAAAAACTACCAATGCTTTAGAAGTGGTAATAAAACAGTACATAGATAAAAATCCCGATCTAAAACAAACCATAACAGAATTACGCACCAACCACAAAGCCATATTAACCGACTTATTTGAAGGCTCTAACCATCCCATTTCTGAAACCATTAATGCCATTTTTGATGATTTGTCTTTATTATTAGATCGCAACAAGTCTCCTAAATACGATTATATTTATGACCAAGTGGTTAGCTATGGAGAAATAATATCTACCACTATATTAAGTGCTTATTTCGATTTTAAAGGTATTACTAACGAATGGTTAGATGCTAGGACTTTAATAAAAACAGATAGCACCTACAGGGATGCCAAGGTGGATTGGAAAGAAACCCAAGCTGCTATTTTAAATAATATTAATAAAAAATCTTTAACTATTACACAAGGTTTTATTGGTGCAGACACTAATAACTTTACCACTACTCTGGGTAGAGAGGGTAGTGATTATTCTGCCGGTATTTTTGCTTATTGTTTAAATGCAGAAAGTGTTAGTATCTGGAAAGATGTACCTGGTGTTTTAAATGGAGACCCTCGAGTGTTTGAAGACACCAAGCTATTAAACCAAATCTCTTACGAAGAAGCAATAGAATTGGCTTTTTATGGTGCTTCTGTAATACACCCTAAAACATTACAACCGCTACAACAAAAAGAGATCCCATTATATGTAAAATCTTTTTTAAACCCAGAAGGCTCTGGAACTGCGGTAAGCAAAGGCCAAACTCTAGAACCTTTTATCCCTTGCTTTATTGTTAAGAAAAACCAGGTTTTAATCTCGTTATCCTCTCTAGATTTCTCTTTTATTGTAGAAGAAAATATTAGTGAGGTTTTTAGTTTATTCCACAAATATCAAATCAAGGTAGATTTAATTCAAAACTCTGCTATTAGTTTTTCGGTATGTGTAGATAATAAATTTGGCCATTTAGATAAACTAATTACAGAACTAAAAGCAAATTTTAAAGTGTCTTACGAAGAAAATGTATCTTTATATACCATTAGACATTTTAATAACGAAGCTGCTACTACTTTAGAGGCTGGAAAAGAAATACTGTTAAAACAATTAGGTACCGAAACCTACCAGATTGTAACAAAGCAATAATTTAAACATTATTATAAAAAAAGCGATCATAAATTATGATCGCTTTTTTTATAATAATCCTATCTCGTCCTAAAATAGCGATACACTAAATTTGTTAACATACCTCTATTAAAAGACTTGTTCTTTTTCTCTTTTAATTTCTTAATTTAAAATATTGTTAAGCTATTTTTACACAAAACAAAAAACCATTAAATCATATAACAATTTTATTATTTATATTTCTAAAATTAAAACACCTTTTTTGTAATGAAGAGTTACTCTAATCGACTATTGGCACATTGCAAGTATTAATGAAAACAATTATTACATTTTGTTTCTTTTTATATATTGGAGTATCCATACCAAAAAACTATGTATACACCTATTATAGTTCTGGAAAAAAAATGTCTAGCGGTTGGATACAGGATAACAAAAAAACAGACTATTGGTTTTATTATTATAGAGACGGAAGTGTAAAATCCGAAGGACATTATAAGAATAATCAAAAAAACGGATTTTGGCAGTTTTACAACCCCAAAGGACAAGTAGCTAGAAAAGGCCATTTTAAAAATGGAATTCCTGTTAGCTGGTGGAAATATTATAAAAATAATATTACAGAAAAATGCCTCTATCAAAAAGATGGAGCAACTAGATATTGTTTAATTTACAACGACAAAAAATTGATTAAAGGATCTAAGTATATAAACGACACTTTTATCAAAGAATGGAGCTCTTTTATTGATTTTAAACGAGACAACCCTAATTTTTCATTTTGAATACACCCCTAATTAAAGTTATAATTCCTGCGGTTAACGAAGAAGAGTCGATCTCTAAAGTTATAGCAGAAATCCCTAAAATAGTTTCAGAAATTATTGTTGTAGACAATGGCTCTACCGATGCCACAGCTATAAACGCTAGTAAAGCAGGCGCTACAGTAATTATCGAAAATACTAAAGGATATGGTAATGCCTGCCTAAAAGGTCTTGATTATCTATCCCAACAAGCTGTAAAACCAGAAATTGTTGTTTTCCTAGATGGTGATTATAGCGACTATCCTGCAGAAATGTTACAAATTTTAGCCCCTATATTAAATAAAAAGGCAGATTTTGTAGTAGGAGCTAGAGTAAAAGAATATAGAGAAAAAGGGTCTATGACGTTCCCACAACGCTTCGGAAATTGGCTTGCCACTTTTTTAATGCGCACTATGTTTAACTCTACTTTTACAGATCTAGGTCCTTTTAGAGCAATTACTTACAACAAATTACTACCCTTAAAAATGCAAGACAAAACCTACGGGTGGACAGTAGAAATGCAACTAAAGGTATTAAAACAAAACATAAGTTATGTAGAAGTACCTGTACATTATAAAAAACGAATAGGCACATCTAAGGTATCTGGTACCATTAAAGGTGCTATATTTGCAGGCGTTAAAATATTAAGTTGGATTTTTAAGTATAGTTTTTAAAACTCATGGATTTATTTATTGTTATTATTTACACACTTGCTTTACTGTTTATTTTTCTATACAGTTTAGCACAACTTAATTTACTTTTTGGATACCTTAAATCTAAAAGACAGGTTCCAGAGGATCTAGATGTTTTTGATTTATCGGAAGAAAACGAAACCCCTTATGTCACCATTCAACTTCCTGTTTATAACGAGTTATATGTTATGGATCGTTTACTGGAAAACATTGCGTTATTAGACTACCCACAACATAAATTAGAAATCCAAGTACTGGACGATTCTACCGACGAGTCTATAAAAACAACTTTTGACAAAATAAAAGAACTTAAAGCCTCGGGATTAAACATAATACACATCCACAGAACCAATAGAGACGGTTTTAAAGCAGGAGCGCTAAAAGAAGGCTTAGAAATTGCAAAAGGAGAGTTTATTGCCATTTTTGACGCCGATTTTTTACCAAAATCCGATTGGCTAAAACAAACTGTACCACACTTTAAAAATCCAAAAATTGGAGTAGTACAAACACGCTGGGGACATATAAACCGTAATTACTCTTTACTTACACAAATACAAGCCTTTGCTCTAGATTTTCATTTTACTATGGAGCAAGTGGGAAGAAACATGCAGAAGCATTTTATTAACTTTAATGGAACTGCTGGTATTTGGAGAAAAACCTGTATAGAAGATGCTGGAAACTGGCAAGGAGATACACTTACAGAAGATTTAGACTTAAGCTATAGAGCACAATTAAAAAATTGGGAATTTAAATACTTAGAACAAGTAGAAACTCCTGCCGAATTACCTGTTGTTATAAGCGCCGCTAGATCGCAACAATTTAGATGGAATAAAGGTGCTGCCGAAAATTTTAAAAAATTATTTAAAGCAGTAAGGGCCAACAAATCTATGTCTTTTAGTACAAAGGTTCATAGCTTTTTCCACCTACTAAACAGTAGTATGTTCCTATTAGTATTATTAGTTTCCATACTAAGTTTACCTATACTTTATATAAAAAATAACAACCCCATGTTTAGCTGGTACTTTAACCTTATGGCTTTTTTTGCTATAAGTACCGTAATCTTTTTTACTTGCTATTGGGTAAGCTTTAAAAACATACATGGATCTGGAAGTAAAAACTTTTTTACTTACGTAAAATTATTTGTAACCTTCTTTTCTGTAGCCATGGGCTTTTCTATTCATAACAGTGTAGCCGTACTAGAAGGGCATATAGGAAAAAGAAGTGAATTTGTACGGACTCCAAAATTTAACATAGAAAATATTGGAAATAGTCTAAAGGATAATAAATATATTAATAAGAACCTTTCTTTTAATACCATTTTAGAAGCCTTACTAATGTTCTATTTTGCCTTTGCACTATACGTAGGATATAGCATGAATGATTATGGTTTCTTTTTATTCCATGCCATGTTATGCTTTGGTTTTGGTTTTGTTTTCTTTAAATCGGTAACCTCCAAAGTCTAATGTTTCTAAAAAACAGAAATAAAGCAGTAAGCTATTTATTTATTTTTATAAGTAGCTTACTATTTGTTTATTTAGAATACTTTTTACCTAGAACAGAATTTTACACCTTAGTAACCTTATGGACTGTTCTATTTGGTTTTTCTTATTACCTAATTACCTATTCCAAACTAAGCCTAACCACCCTTTTTGTTAGCGGTATCGTATTTAGGCTATTATTACTAATTGCCATTCCCCCACTTTCTCAAGATTTTAATAGGTTTATTTGGGATGGACGCATGCTTTTTAATGGTTTTAATCCTTATTTAAGCACTCCAAAAAGCATTATAGAAGGCAATCACAACATCTTAAACAACGCACAGCAACTCTTCGATTCTATGGGTATGCTAAATGCTAGCAACTATAGCAATTATCCACCAGCTAGTCAAATAGGCTATCTTATAGCAGCAATATTTGGTAGCAAATCTATATTAGCAAGTATTATTGTAATGCGTTTACAACTTATCCTTTCCGATATTGGGATTTATTATTTTGGAAAAAAAATACTTACAACCCTTAACCTCCCTCAAAAAAATATATTCTTTTATTTCCTAAATCCATTCGTTATTTTAGAACTTACAGGAAACCTGCATTATGAACCTCTAATGGTTTTCTTTTTAATTGCAAGCCTGTATTTTTTAATTACAAAAAAATGGATCTTATCCGCCCTATTTTTAGGCATCTCTATTAATGTAAAATTGCTACCCTTACTATTTTTACCTGTATTTGCTGGGTTTTTCCACAAAACACCAATTTTAAACACATCGCTACAAAGCAGCTTATCTAAGCTACTTCTAAACAAAAAAAACATAGGCACCTACCTACTCTATTGCCTTATAACTATTGGAGTTAACCTATTATTATTTTTACCCTTTATTAACAATGCTTTAATTAGCAACTACACCAGCAGCGTGGGCTTATGGTTTAAGAGTTTTGAATTTAATGCAAGCATATACTATATTATTAGATGGATTGGATTCCAAGTAGTAGGCTGGAATATTATAGGAAGTGTAGGTAAAATTCTACCGTTATTTGTTGTACTATTTGTACTACTTATTAGTCTATTTAGAAACAATGGCAATCCAAAAATATTATTTACTAGTTTACTATTTAGCATTACAATCCACTTAGCACTTACCACCACAGTACACCCTTGGTATTTAAGTATCCCCTTAGCCTTATCTGTATTTACTAATTACAGGTACCTG
>CALGNG010000167.1 GCA_937958735.1 uncultured Aquimarina sp.
TCTAATAGTAAAGATTATGCGGCCTATTTTAGTATCCCAGCATCGGAACATTACTCTTGGGAAGCGGTATATACGCTTTCCAACAATAGCTTATTTAAAGTATCTCTAGACAACAGTAATTCTCCAATTCTGGCCTTACCAGAAGTACCTCCTATATGGTCTCTTACCATAGAGGCTATTCCTATAGATTGGTATACCCAACTTCTTATAGATTCTATTAAGCTAACTATAGAGTCTGCTTACGGGAATCTAAGCACCCAAACCTTTAAAGCGGATACTCCAATAACCACAACAGCTGCTTTATTTGAAACATTACAAAACGATGTTTATGTTAAGGAATACAGCTATTATTACACTATTAATTATACATCGAGTAATGCTGCTTTTACCACTCCAAAATATACAGGAATAATTACAGAAAATATAAAAATTGAAGATGTTGGAGTTTATAAATACAGTCTAGGAAATAACACAAACTGGGATTTTATTGAAGCCATTAAGGTTGATTTTAGCTCTAAAATTGGTGATAGCTCTTTAAATTTTGATTCTAGGACAACAAGCCCTCAATATATTTATGCTGGAAAAGACTATACTTTTTCAAATAAAGCGCTAAGTTCTATCTACCAATACACCGTTACTAATGGAAACTACAATAGTCCTACTATAGATAGTATTTCTCCGTTTCTAGAAATATCCGACCCTTTTATTACTAAAGAAGTTACCTTTAATCTAATTGATAAAATAGCCCCTGGATTTCCCAAACAGATCCAAACAATACAATTAAGCCCTGTACAATATCAAGAAGCAGGGAATCAATGGCAAATGCAAGGCTCCCTTTTTGGTGGGTCGTTAGAACTTACCCCTAAGACCCCTTCTAAATCAATTACAATAAGCATGGTACAGAGTATTAGTATGAGTGTAGTATCTTTTAGAGGAACTATTATCTATAAAAACCAAGGGCAAAAACCAATTAACACAACATACATACCCAACGAGATTATTAATCTAGGAAATACACCTTCATGGTTTAGCGTAGTAGTTATTCCTACTAATGTAAATTGGAAAAAATGGAAATCTGTAAAAGTAGTACTGTCTTCCAAAGAAGCTCCACTAGAAAAAACAACGCTTCAGTTTAATGATAATAACAACGAACAATCTGAATATTGGGGATTCTTTAAAATAAATAAATCCGAAAATTGGAGTTCCCAACTAACCTATTATCCACTAGATAAAAGTTTGCCTACCACAATTGCCTCGCCTACATCACAAGATTCAACGTTTATGCTTTACCCCAATCCTAACTTCTAAAAATGCATCGTATGCTTACTAAAACCTCTAATTTTCCGATTCCACTTAAGCAAAGTTTTAAAATTACCGACAAATGGATGCCAGAAGCCAGTAATAGGGCCAGAAAGGCCTTGGAAATTATAATGCAAAAACAACTTGCTTCCAAAACAAATAAAAACTTATGGAGTTCTAGTACGCTAGGTCGTACAGGGTTTCCTTTCGAATTTGCTTTTACCACCAACAAAAACAACACATTACGTTATACTGCAGAGTTTTACACTCCCAACTCTACCCCTTCAGATCGTTTAGATCTTATTAATCCAACCTTAAAAGAGTTGGGTAGCCCTACTATTTCTAAAGAATGGTTGGATTGTATTAGGGAGTTTCAAGAACAAGGGGATTTAAAATATGGGGCTTGGATTGGAGGGAGACACTCTACATTATCCGATAACTATAAATTGTACTTTGACATTCCTAACACAGGTAGTTCTAAATCCGAAAAATGGGCAAACAAATTACTAGGAATTCCAATAGGTTTTAAAGATCGTATTAATCTATTAGACATGATTGGTCTAGACCTTAAGGATAACCGAACCGAACTTTATTACAGGATAGAAGACATGCACCCCATGGAATTACTCCCCATTATGCAACGTGTAGGTTTAGAAAAAGAGTATCCTGTACTATTAAACTATTTCCAACAACTCTATGGGAAACCTATACGACATACACTACCTGGCTCTACCTTTGGATATAGCTATTCTATACCCTTATCTGGAAACGACCCTGTAATATTTACCTTTTATACCTTTGCCAACACTCTTTTTGGTGGCGATATGCATATTAGAAAAAAAATATTGAAAGAAGCGCTTTATCGTAATTGGAATCTGGGCTATTATAAAGAGTTAACCGCTCCATTACAAAACTTAAATAGCTTTGTTTGCCATCACGGTATGGCTGGTTTTGTTATTGCCAAAGGTATGGATCCTTTCTTTTCTTTTGGAATTACCCCATCAACAGAAAAATTATGATATCAGAATTATTTATTAATAAACTAAAAGCTAATCAAGCCCCAAGTGGTGCTTTTTTATCTAAAGTACACCTTGTAGAAGGTCCCATTTCTGATGAAAATGGTTTTGTTACGGCACTTATACTTCGCGAATTGGCTCTTTTTTCCGATCCTGCTTTAACCGAAATTAAAGAAAAAGCCCTTGATTTTTTAGAATCTTGCGAAGATCCAAAATTAAAAGGAGCTTTCCTTTTTTATCCACACGATAAACATCCACAATGGATGTGTTTAACGCAACCACTTCCTGCCGATGCCGATGATACGTCTTTATATAATCTGGAATTATATAAAGCAGGTCGTAAAAGTTTAAAAGATTTACAAAACGTAGTTAAAACTACCTTAATCCCTTCCATGTTGCATATTATACCGGTTCGCTGCTTATTTTGGGTAAGACCTGGAACATTTAAAACTTGGTTAGATGCAAATTATTACCCCAATATTGTGGATATTTGTGTAAATGTAAACGTGCTTTCTATCCTAAAAACCGCTCAACTCTCTACTATTACTGGATATAAAGAGACTATAGAAATGGTAAAATTGGGAATCGAATGGGCTATACACCACAAGGAAAGAGTCCATCTCTTAATGCCTTACTATCCTGATCCTATGGAATTAAAATATGCCTTAGAACATTGCCTATTATCTGGTGTAAAGGAACTAGAACCACTCTATAATACCACCTGTGGACACAATTGGAGTAACTATGATAAATTAGAAAAGTGGCCAGTAAATAGACCTATTTGCTCTTCTGCAGACAACCAAATAGTATGGACGTGTAGCACTTTACAATGGCTTAGACAGGAAGTACATATTCTTAAAAAACATACTAATAACTAATAGCACCAAATCTTATTATATAAATAATCATTTAAAGATTAATACCATTCTGTTTTACATAGTAAACACGTATATTCCGCCACAAGAAATTTTGTCATGATTATACCTAAGCTACATTATATATCTCAAGGAAGTACTCCTAAAGAACATTTAGAAAATCTACATAGTGCCTGTACTTCTGGAGCAGAGTTAGTCCAACTACGCTTAAAAAATATTTCCGAAGAGGAGGTTCTAAATTTAGCAAAAGAAGCCAGAAAAATTACTGCTCATTTCCAAACCAGATTAATTATTAACGATTATTATAAAATAGCCAAAGAAGTAAAAGCAGATGGGGTACATTTAGGAAAAACAGACTCCTGCCCTACTATAGCTAGAACACATTTATATACTTGGCAAATTATTGGAGGTACTGCAAATACTCTGGAAGATTGCCAAACATTAATTAATAAACAAGTAGATTATATTGGCTTAGGACCTTTTAGGTTTACAAAAACTAAAAGTAATTTAAGTCCAGCTCTTGGACTAAATGGTTATAAAGAAATTACCCGTATTTTAAAAACCAAAACTCCCATAATTGGTGTTGGAGGCATAACTACCTTAGACATTACAGATGTATTAGAAGCAGGAATCTCTGGTGTGGCAGTATCCAAAGAAATTACTCGTAATTTTAACAACATAAGAACATTTAACCAATTACTAAAAGCTTCTTTAATAGAAGAACAGCGTTATACTTTTAAAAAATAACATTAAATTTTAGCGTTTAGAACTCTATATTTACTAATAGATATATAATTGAAAAGTAATTAACTCCTTTTATTTCCTTACAGGTAGTATATTTGCGCTTATTATAATTTTTGCTATAAACAGTTATGTCTTCATTCCCTATGCCTTTTAAAAAATTACATTCTGATATTAAAGAAAAGTTAGAGTTGCTAGAAATAACCACCCCTACACCTTTTCAGATTAAAAGTATACCTGTAATTAAAAGTGGAGCAAATGTTTTTTGTACTACTGCAAAAGATAATGGAAAGACCACTACCCTTATACTAACCACATTACATAATTTAAAATGTGAAGCTGTTGGAAATGCACCAAGAGCGGTAGTTTTAGTAGAGAATAAGCAAAAAGTTATGGAATTATACGAACTTTTTTTAATGTATACCAAACACAACTCGTTACGAGTATATGCTAGT
>CALGNG010000168.1 GCA_937958735.1 uncultured Aquimarina sp.
GCACCAAATGAAACACAAATTACTTCCTAAAGAAGTTACTAGTTTCCGTATTAATTTTGAAGGAATCGCTTGGGATAAAAATACAGATAAAGGTCCTAAAACCTTTAATCCAAAAGAGTTTACTGTAATTTCCATTGCCGAAACTCCTACCACTTACGATTTACAATGTGCGGGTAATGTTGCCAACACCGATTTGTATAAAAGTGTAGTTTTACAAAAGGTAGGTATTGAAGCCAATACCCTTAACGGCATCCTTTTCAACTCAGGTTTGCAAGAAGTCACTGTACCCCAACTCTTGGTTTCGTATTACGACCAAAACAAGAAATTACTTTGGGTAAATCATCATTTTTTAGCCCAAGGTATTCGCCAGCAACGTAAGCAGTTTTTTTCTTTTAAATTACCCGATTTAACTAATTTACAAATCCTAAAAAATAATACCAAAAATGCTTTTGTAAACGGTTTACCTAACAACGCTTTAACGGATAAAATAGATATTGGCACACTACAAAAAAATACCACATTGGATTTATTTCCCATTAGCGGAAATGGATTTTCGTACCTAAAAATAGAACTGAATAATTATATAGGCGCCCCCAATTAAAACACATATTTGAAACCAAACAAACTACATATTATCTTGTTACTAAATCTATGGATTATCCATATGTTTTATAGTGTATCATTATTTGCACAAAATGCTCCTAAAGTTCAATTAAAAACAACATCGGCTATTTTTGAAGCTGGAAGCCCTATTACTTTAAAGTTTAATCTAAAAACAGAGGCAAGCGTTCATTTATTTTGCCATAGTTCTTACGGAAGTAGTCTAATTCTTCCTAGTTCCCATTTAGAAAAAGGACATTTTTCACTTCCAAACCACCTGACTTCTAAAAAAGGAATACTCGATTTTCAATTAATCTCTCCAAATAAAATTCTGTACAAAGGCAGCATTTCTATTATTGCAAATACTAAGAGTACAACGCTAATGGAATCTTATATAGGACCGCCAAGCATTTCGGCTGGTACTAACGATTACACCATGCTAGTAGCAGTTCCTACCGATTCTTTGGACAATCCCATAGCCAATAATACTCCCGTGGCGATTAACCATCAATTTTTAGAAACTCAAAAAAACATAAGCGTACACACTAAAGATTTTATTGCTTGGAAACGTATCTATTCTTACAAAGCTTCTGGTAGAATTTTAGTTTCTTCTAAAGTACATAATACTACTTCTAAGGAATTTTCGATTGAAGTATTTCCTGCACAGCCAACCCATTTTACCCTTAATTATAAACGCAAACACGCTTACGCAGACGGAAACCAAGTGACCACCTTTGTTACTTCCATAATTAAAGACCGGTATGGAAATGTAATTAGCGATGGTACATTAATTGATTTTAGCATTACAAATACAAAGGGCAGGGTATTAAAAACACAGGGCATTAGTATTAATGGAATAGCCACTGCAAAAATGTTGCATCCAGACCATAAAGAAACTTGGAGTATAACCAGCTATGTTAGTGGAATGGCAACTAGCAATACCATTACTATTAACTATACATCGGTTACCAAAAACTTACCTATCGCTTTCGCTGAAAAAAATAGACAAATTACTATAGGGCCTTTACGAAGCTTTATGGGACAGCTTATCCCCGATGGGGCGGTAGTAAAACTAACCATATTTAAAAACAGAAAAAAGATAGAAACCAAACTAAAAACTACCTCTAAAGGGATTACTGTTTTCCAATTAGAAGAAGGCTTTTACCCTACCAATATCTATTCTTTTACAATTGAAGCTTTAGGACTTAAAACGGAATACCTCAACCTAAAACTATGATGCGCTACAAAAATACATATAGAGTCTTATTACTCAGTATTTTTATTGGAGTAAACATCCTTATTCTATTTGGGATTGGTCAACTATTTTCTTACCTAAATACGGGTGCCGATCGTGCTTCTATATTGCATGTAAGTTTACCAGATGCCAAAGTGTATCTTCCTAAAGTAATTTGGAAAAACACCAACAATCCAAGCAGGCCTATAGAAAAGCAAACTTTATCCGCTATAGAATCCAATTACCTACAAGCTTGGTATGTAAAAAATGTAGCTTATAAAACTAACGACTCTTTTGGAATTGATGATTTTTATACTCAAAGTGCCCGAAAAAATATTATGAATCATTTAAAAGATCAGAAAGAAAAAAACATCCATATTGAATCCACTACGCTAAATCATAATTTATCCTTAGATTTTTATAGTTTGGATGGACAATTAGCAGTGCTTACCGATACTAATAGTCGAGAATATCAACGTGTTTTCCAAAACAAAAAAAATATAATAGAAACCGAAATTGTAAGTAGTTACAAAATAGTCTTATTGCTAGAAGATGGTTTTTGGAAAATTAGACATTTGGTAAAACAACCCAATCCAAAACTTGATAAGGAGGTAAAACCAAAACCTATTAGTTACACCGAAAATGGACAAATTATTATTGAAAATATGCCTTTCCAAATTAAAGGAATTAACTACTACCCACAAGCAACCCCTTGGGATATGTTTGGAGATGATTTTGACATTACTATTATTTCCAAAGATTTTAAAATTATACAAAAAACAGGACTTAATAGTATTCGAATATTTGTAGGCTACAAAGATTTTGGCCAAGCCCAAGTAATCCCCGAAAAGCTAGAAAAACTAAAACAGGTCTTAGATAGCGCAAATACCCACAATCTAAAAGCCATAGTAACCCTTTTCGATTTTTATGGCAATTACGAGGTGTTAGACTGGACACTTACTCACCGCCATACAGAACAGATTGTTTCTCCCTTT
>CALGNG010000169.1 GCA_937958735.1 uncultured Aquimarina sp.
GTACATCATCGGCGCTGCCATATCCAATTCCAATATTTTCTCCGCTAGGAAAACCTTTATAGCCAGCATCTATTGTGCGTTCAGAAAAACTAGAACCATTAAGACCTGTGTGGTCAAAATAATCGTTTTTATCCATATCTATAGAGTGTGCTAAAGCAGATTTGTTTAAAGCATTATTTAACTTTACTAAAGACAAGCCCCTTTTACTACGTTCTATGTTTACCAATTCTAAAACACGTTGTGCGTCCGATAAATCTAAGGTTTCTGGTAAAGTAATAGGTGTTGTAGGTATGGGAGTTTCTGGTGTTGCTTCTTCTATAGGGATTTCCACTGTTGTTGGTGCCTCTGTTCCTATTGGAGTTTCGTTTTTTGGATCAATTACTTCTAGAATTACTTCTTCCTTTTCTACTGGGTCTAGTTCTATGATTTCGTCGCTATCGCAAGCAACAAAGGAAATAGAAAGAAATAATGCAATAAATTTGAGTTTTGAGTTTGAAAATAAGTTTTTCATATATATGTGTTTTAACTACTTAACGGAATTAATAGAGGATTATTATAAGGGTAAAATTAAGTCCTAACAAATTCAAAATCTATAAAAAATGTTTAGGAATATGTTGGCTTGTCGTAAAAAAAAAGGATTAGATTATTATGATCATCTAATCCCTTGGGTATTTGATTTACTAAATAAAGTGTTTACTTTTTATTGAAAAGACCTTTTAATAGCTTTCCAGCTTTTTCTTTTACCACATCTTCTGTAGAAGTATTGTCTTCTGTAGTCTTAGTGTCTGTAGCACTGGCACTAGTCGATTTTTTGCTTTCTAGTAAGCCTCCTAAAAGGTCTTTTGCTTTGCCAGACACTTTGTCGTTTAATTGTTTGTTAATTTGCTTAGAAACTTCCGAAGTTACTTTGCCTTTTACTTTGCTTTTTTGGGAGCTTATAATTTGGCTAGATAAACTAGAGATAGCAGATTTCATGTCTAAACCTATTTTAGGATCTGTAAAAGTTCCTCCTAGGCTAATAGGTAATGGAACGTTCATACTTGCTTGTTCTTGTTCGGATAATTTAGAGAGTAGCCCGTTTGTAGCGCCATTTAAATATTTTGCAGGGACATTCATTTTCAAATTATAATCCATTCCGCCATCAAAAGAGTGTCCACCTCCAACATTAATAGAAAAATCGTCACTTATCTTAAAATCAAAAGGTGTCACCTTAATTTTGCCATCTTCAAAATTTAGATTGGCGGTAACGTCTTTTAGGTTTAATTTTTGGAAGTTTATAAAATCTGTTTTTTGGTTTAAGGAGTTGAGTAGTTTATTGTTTTCTGGTTTCATTTGTGCATTAATCAAATTGGCCAAAGCGCTCCCTTTTAAGGAAGCTAAATTAGGAGAAAGATCCTCTTTTAAAATCCCTTTTAAAGAGATTTTGGTGGAGTATAAGCCTTCTAAAGCTTGTGCAATAGGGGTCATTTTTTTAAGCATTTCAAAACCTTGGAAAGATTGTGATATACTAAGTTTCTTTAGATCCAAATCCATATCAAAAGTGGGTTTTTTTTCTGCGGCATCTATAATACCATTAAAAGCAATAGATCCTCCAAAAATTTCGGTATTTACATCTTTTAGCGTCGCTTTTTGGTCTTTTACGTTTAGTTTGCCAGAGGTGTTTTTTAGATTTAAGTTATCGTAGAAAACTTCTTTGGCATAAAAAGTAGAAGTAATATTTAGAAAAGAAGGGATTAATCTGTCATCCGTTGCAGTAGTTTCCGTGTTATTAGTCTCTGTTTTTGTAGAAGCTTCTGCTGTTTCTTCTTCGGAAGCAATTAAAAAGTCGTTTACTTTAAATGTATTAGAGCGTAAGTTAAAGTCTCCAATAAGGACATCGTCGGAAAGAACAAAAGGGATTAGGTTGTCTAGTGTACCAGTGGCTACAATATCCGAATCTCCTGTAGTAAGGCTACTTTCTTCTAGCATTACCTTGTTCTCGGAAAAATTAATTTTAGCTATATTAATACTTACTTTATGTGGCATTTCTGGAGACGATACCATAAAGTCTTTAAGGCTTATTTTTCCTTGTCTTTCAATGCTATTATATTGTTTGTTTTCTATGGCATCCATAGAAAACTTGGTTTGTAAATTGGCAGTTATAATTCCTTTAAGATCTGTGGTTAGCTCTACAGGGTAGGCTTTGTTTAGGTTTTCTAAGTTAACGGTACCGTCGGCTTTAAAATCTATTAAAGGATTTTTAATTAAGTTAGATAATTTGGCATTGGCTACAAAAGTATCTTGGTCTATTCGCATTCTAAAAGAATCGACGGTTACTATTGTATTGTCCATATTACCCGTTGTGTTTTTAACTTTTGCCATTATGGTAATGTCTTCGATTCCTTTAGGTAAGTCGGGGTATTTAAAGGATGAATTTTGGGTACTTAACTCAATGTCTAACAAAGGTATTTTAGTTTCGTTAACAATTCCCTTAATACTACCATGGAGGTCAAAGTTCCCTTTTACAGACACTCCGTTAATGTCTTTTTTGTAAGCATTAGGCAGTGCGCTTAGTAAGTTTTTAAAAGAACCATCTTTGGTTACAAAATCCAAATTGACATTGGTATCGGTATCGTTTAAAAGTTGTACAAACCCAGAAAGACTTAGTGGTATATGATTAATTAAAGTCTTATTGTCTTTAAATGTATATTTTTTCTGTCCTTGATCTACACCAATAGTAGCTTCCAAAAATATAGGCATAGCACTGGCATATTTAATACCATGCATTTCGTAAGTAAAATTTGTTTTGGTATCGGTAATTAAATCCGATATGTTAGCAGAAATATCTCCTTTACCCTTGTGGTTAAAATCGTCTAATATTACGATAATTTTGGAAACATCATCCTTATAGGTAATAGAGCTGTTTTCTATTTCGTAATTTAGGTTTAATTTAAAATCGCTGCTAGCCTCTTCGGTTGTATCTTCTGCAGGAGTTTCGGTTTCTGCAGTTTCAAAAATATCGTAATTACTTTTTCCGTCCTTGTTGGTTAAGATATTTACTTTAGCGGTATTGATGTAAAATTTGTCTATACTAATGCCTTTGTCTAAGCCTTTAAACAATTGCAAGAAGGAAATTTGACCTATAATTTCCTTAGCACTTACCAATGTATCTTGGTTAAAAGGGGCGCGGTTTACAATTTCCAAATCTTTTATAGTTAAAGAAGCATTGGGGAAATTTTTAATTAAACTTAAGCCAATTTTAGAAAAGTTAACATCGGCCTTTACCTGTTCTGTCGCCGTTCTGCGTACAATAGTTTCGATGTTTTTTTCCAAAAAGAAAGGAATGGAAATTAGGGCAATTAAAATAAGAACAAATAATACTCCGAATATTTTAAAAATCAGTTTCATTATATAGAGATTGAGGATATAAAAAGGTTAAATTTACGAGGTATTTTTGGATTTATACACGATTCTTTTAATTCCCAACAAAAGATTGGGTATCTGTTTAAAAAAAGCCGATGAACGAAATAATAATAGCCTTAGGTAGTAACATAGCGCCGCGTTTATTCCATTTGCAAAAAGCGGTCACATACATAGAGGCTCAACTAGGAGTAATTACCCAATATTCTAAATTATACGAGACTCCCGCCTGGGGCTTTGTAAGTACTCCTTTTTTTAACGCCTGTATTATAGTGCAAACCCAATGCAGTACTTTGGAAACGTTGTTAAACTTGCAGGCTATAGAAAAGGAAATAGGAAGGTTACCTAAAAAAGGCGAAGCTTACGAAGCTAGACCTATAGATTTAGATATTATATATAGCTCGGAAGGGGTTTTTAATACTTCTACACTAGTAGTGCCCCACCCATTATTACAAGACCGTAACTTTGTGCTAGTTCCGTTACAAGATGTGTGTCCTCATGGTAAGCATCCATTATTACATATAACAACAGCACAATTATTAGTGGCCTGTACCGATAGGTCTAAGATAAAAGAAGTTCCTTTTTCTTTTAA